>JBOHBL010000330.1:0-12231 GCA_050698295.1 Rubrobacteraceae bacterium
TGTCCCGGCTGCGGCAACCAAATTCCCAAAGAGTCCATGTATTGCCCGGACTGCGGAACGACGGTCTCAGACCTCCCGGCCTGGGCGCGCTGGAAGTAACCGAGCTACTTTCGAGTGAAGGCGGGCATCCCGGCGTCCGCCTTTTCTACTCCCCCCGAACCGCCCTCGCCAGCTTTTCGTCCGCCGCTTCGATCTCCTCGTCCTCGATCCTCGCAAACAGCGGCTTCGCCCCGTCCGTTCTGTATAGTCCAGGCAGTTCGAGGTCGGAGATACGCTCGACCGGCCCGTCGAAGAAGGTTCGCAATCTCTCTATCGCCTCCGGCACGTACGGCGAAGCGTGGTACGCGATGGAGCCGAGCATGGCGCAGCAAACGTAAAGGTTCGCGCTCGTGAGCGCCATATCCTCTTTCCTCGTCTTCCACGGAGCCGATGCGTCGAAGAAGCGGTTCGCCCGGCGTCCCATCGCCAGCAATTCGGAGAGGGCTTCGCGGGGACGTTCGTCGAGCATGCGCGACTCGTAGCGGGTCTCGATCTCCTCGAAATCCGAGAAGACTGTCCGAGCGTCCTCCGGCAATTCCTTCGGCTTTTTCAGCTCGCCATCGAAGTACTTGTTCGTGAACGAGAGGACGCGGTTTATGTAGTTTCCGAGGTTGCCGATGAGGTCCGAGTTCACCCGGCTCTGAAAATCCCGCCACGAAAAGTTGACGTCCGCCGTTTCGGGCAAGGTCGAGGCGAGATAGAAACGCAGCGGGTCCGCCGGGAACACGTCCAATGCTTCGTGGAGCCAGACGGCCAGATTCCGGCTCGTGGACATTTGCATGGCGCGGCGTTCGTCGCCGATGGGTACTTCGAGGTTCATGAACTCGTTGGCGGGGACGTCGTATGGGAGGGCGTATGGTTCGTCTCCGCCCTCGGCGACGCCCATGAGTTGCGCGGGCCACATCGTGGTGTGGAAGACCGTGTTGTCCTTGCCGATGAAGTGGATCATCTTCGTGTCCGGCTCCTGCCAGTATTCTCTCCACTTGTCCGGATCACCGATCTTCTCCGCCCACTCGACCGTCGAGGAGACGTAGCCGATGCACGCGTCGAACCACACGTAAAACCGTTTGTCCTCGAAGCCCGGCTCCGGGACGGGAACCCCCCACGAAATATCGCGTGTGATCGGACGCTTCTCAAGCCCGGCGTTGATGAAGCCGAGGATGAAGTTCTTCACCGACGCGCGCCAGTGTTCCTGGCCGGAGATGTACTCCGTCAACCTCTCGGAGAACTTCGGCAGGTCGAAATAAAGGTGCGTCGTCTCCCGAACCTCGACCGGGCCGCCCGTGATCTTCGAGTGCGGCTCGATAAGCTCGTACGCCTCGTACCACGAGCCGCAGTTATCGCACTGGTCGCCGCGAGCTTCCTTGTACCCGCACACCGGACACGTGCCTTCCACGTACCGGTCGGGCAAGAAGCGTCCCTCGGTCGCGCTGTACATTTGCTTTGACTCGGCCTCGGAGATGTATCCTCCGGCCTTGAGTTTCTCGTAGAAACGCCGGGTGTTTTCGGCGTGTATCTCGGTCGAGGTGTGCGAGAAGTTGTCGAAGGAGATGTCGAAGCGCTCGAAGGTCTCCTTCATATGCGCCCACCAGTGATTCACGACCTCCTTCGGGCTCTTCCCCTCACGCTCGGCGGTGAGCGTGATCGGGACTCCGTGGTCGTCGGTGCCGCAGATGTACACGACGTCCTCGCCGCGCATTCGGAGATAGCGTACAAAGATGTCGGCGGGCAAGTACGCGCCGGAGATTTGTCCGACGTGGAGCGGCCCGTTGGCGTACGGCAACGCGGAAGTGACCAGGTAACGCTGTTTGTTCTCGCTCATGGATTGAAGGATAGCATTTCGAGTGAAGGCTACAGGTATCAGACTTCAGCAAGCCGAGGAGGGAGGGGCTGCATCTTGGAGCACGGGGCTGTGTGGAAATCCCCTTTTGCCCACGCCCCCAGGATGCCCACGCTCCCAGGGAAGCGTCGCGAGGGGTCCGCGACCATCAAACTCGGTTTGGAGGTGCTTACCTGAAGCCTGAAGCCCGAAAAGCTAATATTCCGTCCCGATGAAACCCGAAAACTCGCTCAACGTCGCCTTCAAAAAGCTCCACCCGGAAGCCTTCAGGCCCTCGAAGGCTCACATGGGAGACGCCGGGTACGACCTCCGATCCGTGGAGCGGATCGAACTTCCGCCGGGGGGACGCGCTCTCGTACGGATCGGCATCTCCGTCGCCATCCCCAAAGGATACGCCGGGTTCGTGTTGCCGAGGAGCGGGCTTTCGGTTAAACACGGAGTTTCGCTGGTGAACACGCCAGGTCTCATAGATTCGGGGTATCGCGGCGAAATAATGGTTCCCCTCATAAACCACGACCGCACCGAAACCTTCGAGGTCGAGGTTGGGATGAGGGTGGCGCAGCTCGTGTTCGTCCGGGTGGGTGAGGCGGATTTTTTCGAGGTGGAACTTCTCGAAGAGAGCGCCGACGGACGGGGAGAAGGGGGTTTTGGTTCCTCGGGGGTGTGACGTTTTTATTTGACCCGGGATCTTTCGTTCGGAAGGAAATGCATTGCCGATGCGAGGACCGGGTAGAGGAGGACGAAGAGCGTCGCGACGAGGCCGGAGTCGTTGATCGCGCCTGATGCGAGCGCGGTCGCCACCGCGCCGATGATCCCGGCTCCGATCGGCGTGCCTTTCGTCTTGCGCCATCCGAGGAAGATGATCCCGGAAAAAGCGGCGAACAGCACGAGGAGCGGAAACACCGAGAGTATTTCGAGGCTGATGAGGAGCTTGCGGAGCATCGTCTCCCACAGACTTTCGCCATCGCTGAGGGCCCTCGTTCCGTGCGATGCGTCGGGAAACAGGAGTCCGCTCGCGAGGAGAAGAAACATGGCGACCCCGGAACCTCCCGCCGTCCACGCGGCGGTGCCGATCAAACTTCTCGCGTGCAGCAGCCCGACCGTCAGTCCCAGTCCGAACCCGAGAGCGAGCGAGCCTCCCACGTCCGCGCCCATCATCGGTAGACCGAGGATGGAGACGACGAAAAGTCCCACGACCGCCACGAGATAGACGGGCGGTTTCCACCTCTCGCGCAATGCTCCGAGCCCCATCGTGAGGCATCCCGCCAAAACCGCCGACATCTCGTTGCCGATGCCGTAGAACCTCGCGCCGTAAACCGGGTTGTATCCGAGAATGGAGACTTTCATCAACTCACCGCCAAACGCCGCATCCACGCAGATGACGAACGCGACGGCGAGAAGCGCCGCGGCGAAAGCGCCGGAAGGCGAACGAGTCGTTTTCAGGGCGAGGGCCGATATCGCGGCGGAGAAAGCAAATACCAGCGCGGCGACGACCGGGACGCGCGTTGTCGGGACGACCGCAGCGAGGAGCGCGCCGGCGGGCAACGCGGCCACGGTGAGCAGCGCCGGACGGAGAAAGCGCCCTCCCCAGCGGAAGTGTCCGATCACGGAAACGACGGCCAGCGCGGCGACGACGAGAGTCCAGACGAGATACCGGCTCTCCGATACGAAGGATATTCGCTCACCGAGCCTCCGGGCCTCTTCGAAGGTGCCGGACCTCGTCTCGGCGGGGCGTCCCTGGAAGCTGTATTCTCCGTCGGCTCCGAGGCGGGAGAGGAGCGTCGGAGCTACGTCGGCGTTGGTGATGAGGCCGGTCGCGCGGGTGTTCGGGGAATAGAGGAGGCCGTCCTCGCCGGAGATCGCAAACGGCGTCAGGGTCGCGGCGTCCTCGGGCGCGTTCGGAGACGCGACGGCGACCGCCGCGCCCGCGTTTTCGGCGGCTTCGGATAATTCGCTCGCCATCTTCGCATCCTCTACCTCAACCGCCACGAGGTCGGCTCCCTCGTCCAGAGCCCGTTCCGTTTGCGAGGCTGGATCGTCGCCGTCATAGAAGAGTGGAATTCGACCTCGATAGTCCATCACGACGAGCGCCGCCCGGCTTCCGACCGCCGCCGGTTCGAGGCCGGAGTCTTCCAGAGCTTCGCCCAGAGAGCCGGGAACGACCGTCGCGGCGGGACCGGTGAAGGCGTCGAGAAGCTCCTCTCTGTTTTTCGGAAGCTCGTCCGGGAGGGCGAGGGCGTCCACGCGGGCTCCGGCTCCGAGGGAGATGTAGCCGACGCGCTCGTCTTCGTGCTGAGGCCCCTGAGCCGTCGAGACGTTCGCGGAAGAACCAACTTCAAAGGCGCGTCTCGAAGCCGGCTCGTCTTCCACGTACTCCCAGGTCAGCTCTTCGACGAGTACGAGGACGATGGGTTTTTCGGGAGTGGTTGCTCCGGATTGGGAACCGTAGATCACGCCGAGCGTCGAGGAGGCTGCGAGGGCGAGGACTGTGGAGAGAAGCATTTTCCGCACGGCGGGCGAAGTTTAGCAAGGGGAAAGCTTTCCGGGGGCGCGGAGTTTTTCATCGGGGAGACTGCGGGTCCAGTCGGGGAGAATTTCCTGATGCCTGATGCCTCGCTTGCTAAACTGCCCGGCGGTTTGAATGCCACGACTCACGCCGTTTTTGGTGTCGCCGCCTTTGCGGGGGCTTCGCTGCTCGCGGGCGGCGGGACGCCCGCCGAACCGCCGCTGTACGCTTATCCTGCGGCGGTCGTCGCGGCGTGGCTGCCGGATGTGGACAACCCGCGCAGCCGGCTCGGAAACGGCCTCAGCCGCATGAAGAACCCGCTACTGAACGCGATCACACGCCCTTTGAGCTGGCTCCTCCGGACGGTCTCCTTCGTCCTCGTACGTGCGGTCGGACACCGGACGTTGACTCACTCTTTGCTCGGGGCTTTTCTTTTTAGTCTTCCGGTGTGGTTTTTCCTCGGAGGTTTCCCGGAACTCCAGCTCGCGCTCGTCTCGGGGTACGTCTCGCACATCCTCGCCGACGCTTTGAACACGCGGGGAGTTCCCTTGCTCTGGCCGCTCGGATGGACGGCGCGTGTGATCCCAGGCGGTTTCCGCTCCGGCGGAGCCGTCGAGGTCGCCGTCGCTCTCGTCGTGATGGCGATGGCGGGGTTAGCTATCTACGAACTACACCCGTTCGTCCGGGCCACCCTCCAGCCACTCTAGCATCTCTCTGCTCGCCGGATGCACCGGCTTGCCTCGCAACTCGTTGTGCGCGACGGCACGCCTCAGTGCCTCGGTGGTCGCCTCGCGGAGGTCTTTCTTCGCCAGAGCGCGTATCCTCTCGACGCTCGGGTAGTCCCTGGCGGGCTCTATCTTGTCCGCCAGATACAGCGCGAGGGAAAGCTCGCTCATTTTCGCTTTCCCGACCGTGTGTTCGCGCACCGCATCGAGGATTTCCTCGTCGGCGACCCCGAGTTCCCGGCTGGCGAACTCGGCCGCTACGGGACCGTGAAGCAGTTTCGGGTTCTCGCGCTCGAATTCGGTGGTCGGGACTTTCCATTCGTCCGCGAGGCGCAGGTATTTTTCTTTTTCCATCTCGCGGGCGGCGTCGTGGAGGAGGGCGGCCAGGCGTGTCCGGGCCGGATCCAGGCCGTGGAGTTTCGCCAGCCGTTCCGCCGTGTCCGCTACGCGGACGGTGTGATCGTAGCGTTTGTCCGAGAGTCTGGAGCGAGCGAAGTCGTCCGCTCTGGAGATGAGGTCTTTTACACGGTTTCCCATTCAGGGGAATTGTAAAATAGAGACATGACAGAAGAGAACAGGAAAATAGAGCGCGCCGAGATACTGACGATTGGAACCGAGATCCTGCTGGGCGACCTCGTGGATACGAACACGGCCTGGCTCTCGACGAACCTCGCGACCCTCGGCGTCGGCATCTACCGCCACACAACGGTCGGAGACAACAAAGAGCGCATAGTCGCCGCGATGGAGGACGCCGCCTACCGCGCCGACTTCGTCATAACGACCGGCGGCCTCGGCCCGACCTCAGACGATCTTACGAATGAATGCCTCGCGACGCTGGCGAACCGCGAGATGGTCGAATACTCTGAGGCGCGCGCCCACGTGGACGAGATGTTCCGCCGCTTCGGACGAACGCCGACCCCCTCGAACTACAAGCAGGCGCTCTTCCCGGAAGGGACGAAGCTCATCCCGAACCCGCTCGGGACCGCTCCGGGGGCGCTTCTGGAAGTGAACAGGACTCTGTTCGCCACGCTCCCCGGCGTTCCCTCGGAGATGAAAGGCATGTTCGAGGAGACGGTCGCCCCCCTTGTAAAGTCCCGCACCGAGAACTCCATAATCTCCAGGACCCTCTGGTTCGCGGGGATAGGCGAGTCCGCCCTCGCCGAGCAGGTGCAGGATTTCCTCGACGCCTCGGACCCGACGGTGGCTCCGCTTGCGGGAGCGGGCAAAGTCCGCCTCCGCATCACCACCCAGGCCGCCACCCCCGAGGAAGCGGAGAAAAAGATAGCCCCGGTGGAGAAAGAAATACTGGCTCGCCTGGGCGACTACCATTTCGGCGTGGACGACGAGACGCTGGAAACCGCCGTCGCCCGTCTCCTGAAATCTCAAAACGCCACCCTCGCCCTCGCCGAGAGCTGCACCGGCGGCCTCATCGCCAAGCGCCTCACCGACCTTCCCGGCTCTTCGGCCTACTTCGGGGAAGGACTCGTCACCTACTCGAACGAGTCGAAGGAGCGTCTGCTCGGCGTCCCGCATGAACTCCTCACGGAACACGGGGCCGTCTCCGAACCGGTCGCCGTCAAAATGGCCGAGGGAGCGAAGAGACTCGCCGGAGCCGACTACGCTCTCTCCGTAACCGGCGTCGCCGGCCCCGACGGCGGCACCGAAGAAAAACCGGTGGGACTGGTGTGGGTTGGGATCTCTACCCCAAATGGTTCGGAAGCAAAGAGACTCGACCTCTCGGCGTGGGCGAAGTCCCGGAACTCCATCCGGGAGCGCAGCGCCAACATCGCATTCGATCTTCTTCGCCGAAAACTCGAAGAACGCAACGAATCTTAGATTCCTTCAAAAATCCAGAGATCGCCCTTGCCGGATAAGTTAGGCAATAGTACACTTCGCCAAGAGTTGAAGGCACGCGAAGGGAGGTGATCCAGATCGACGCACCGAGTAGCAGACGCGGGTATCTTCTGGAAGAGGTGGCTCTGACCTAGACTCGCCGAAATCCCTGGGTACTCTGGGTTAAATCCTATCCGCCTCTTCGGTAGTTGAAGGCGGACGTGCTGGAAGACCAGATGCCTGCGTAGCTCGAAAGGGTACGGACCCCCCGGTGCTTATCTAGCCGGGGGGTCACTCTTTTGAAGCGATTCTCAGAAAGAAAATCGCTTCAAATCGGCACCTCGAATATTCCCAATCCGCTCAAGATTATTATGCTCGTCGCGAAGGAATTGAATGTGGCGTGGGCGACGAAGGGGGGGAGGAGGCTTCCGGTTCTCTCGAAGAGCAGGCAGAGGGCGACGGCCAGGATCACGAGCGCCGGAAGTATCACCGGCTCGAAGTGCAGCAGCGCGAAGAACGCCGAAGAGAGGACCGCCGCGATGGCGAACCAGGCGCGTCTCACGGTTTTCATCGGCGGACCGGAGAGACCGAGGTTCGCCGAAAGGATGCCGCCGACCCTGTACATTCCGTTGAAGATGACGCCGCGGAAGATCAACTCTTCGACAGCCGGGCCGAGGATGACGACCACTCCTATCATCGCCGGGATCGCGACCGCGGGGCTCTCCCCGACCCAGATTTCGAGACCCTGCATGAACGGTTGCTGGACCGTGCTTTCCGTGGAATAGCCCAGGCGGTCGAGGACGAAGGCGCTTACGGGATTCACGACCATGCTCGTCACGAGCGCGCCGAGTCCCACGAGAAAACCCACCCCGGCTCCGGCGAGTAGACCCGCCTTCGGCACGGCGAAACCCAGGGGCTTCAAGGAGTATCCGACGGTTCTACCAAAACGGCGCGTCACGAAGACCCCGATCCAGAACGCCCCGAGCGTGATCGCGACGAGCGCGGCGTTGAGCGCCACGACCGAGAAGAGCGCCTGCTGCGGGTCGTTAATCCCGACCCCCGCCCAGATAGACCCTCTCCGGCGGGAGATCGCGAGGGGCGTCCTCGATGAGGCGGGTTCGGACCCAGCTCGGGACGAGTTCGATCTCCGCGAGTTCTTCCGTGGGGACCCAGCGAAGCTCTTTGAGGGTGGGCTCGGCGCCCGGCTCGACCTCCGGGTCGCCGCCGAGGACCGCTTCCGGATCCCCGCCCACGTCCATCCTGGCCGTGATGTCCACCGTGTGGCGGCCCTCTCTCATGAACTCGCTCACGTAAAGCACGCCGGAGAACTCCGCCTCCAGGCCGGTTTCCTCCAGGACCTCGCGCCGGGCGCACTCCGGGATCGACTCCCCCGGCTCGAGCCGCCCGCCGGGCAACACCCAGTAAGGCTCGAGCCCCGGCTTCTCGTGGCGGACCAGCAGGACTTCGCCGTTCCGTTCCACCACGGCGCCGACCCGTATCCCGAAGTCCATACCGGCGTCTTCGCGTTGCTTGACCATGCCGGATGAGTATACAACCGCGCGAAAAGTTTAAGGAATGCGGCACCGGTGCCGATAACCCCACAGTGGACGCCATGACATTACTCCGGGAGGATGTTTCGAGATGACGAGGTCGGTAAAAGGTCCTTTGTGGGCTACCCTGTTCGCATTCATCGCCGCGATGGCGTTTCTGTTTGCGCTCCTGCATGGAGGAGAGCCCGCGCGGGCGGGCGATGGGTACCGGCAACCCCAGGTAATAGGCGGCGATGAGGTGCCGGACGGGAAGTATCCTTTCGTGGCGGTTCTGTATGACAGGGTGTATGGGTCGCCGTTCAAGGCGCAGTTCTGCGGGGGCGCTTTGATCGACCGTAACAGCGTGCTGACGGCCGCGCACTGCGTGGAGGACACTCCGGCGAAGAGGGTGGGCGTCACCGTCGGGCGGACGGTGTTGAGCAGCAGGCAGGGCAAGGTACGCAGGGTTTCCAGGATCCACGTCCACCCGAAGTGGAACCCGAGGACTTTCGCCAACGACACCGCGGTCCTCAAGCTGAACAAGCCGGTGAAGGGCGTCGCGCCGATAGAGCTTGCCACCGAAAGCCAGGACTCTCTCGAAGAGGCTGGAGAGAGCGCGACCGTGGCCGGTTGGGGGAACACGATCGCGCAGCCGCCCGACGGCGGCGCCGGCTCCAGATACCCGGATCGGATGCGCGAGGCGCCGGTGCCTCTCGTCTCCGACTCCGACGCGAGTCAAATCTACGGAACGGACTTCATCGAGTCGCTCATGGTCGCCGCGGGCGAGACGGGCAAGGACGCCTGCAAGGGTGACAGCGGCGGGCCGATGTTCACCCGGGTGTCCGGCAAGTACACGCAGATCGGGATCACGAGTTGGGGCGTCGGATGCGGCGCGGAAGGATTCCCCGGAGTGTACGCCGAGGTGAACTCCTCATCCATCAGGAGCTTCATCGTCAAAGCCGCCCGCAGGTAAGTTCGGGGCGAGACCCATTTCTAGTCCAAATGAGCTAGAAAAAAATCACTCATTTGCGCGATGCGCCGGTTGGCTCCGTTGTGTCATCCTTCTGCTGGACCTGGCGCGAAAGGCGCGACGGCAAATCGAGCGATGGAACCGGCCTGTAAGAGCACCTGACGAACGGAAAAGGGGTTTTCGTGAGAAGCTTTTCGAGACGCAAATTGATTCTGCCGGCGTTGCTGGCGTTGGCCCTGGTGTTACCGGGCGCGGCGGTGGCGCAGGGCGACCCGGGGGATTCATCCAATGCTCCCCTGGGCAAGGAGTCGGCGGGACGTGAAGAGTTCGTGCCGGGCGAGGTCATCGTCAGGTACGAAGATGACGCCGGTATCGCCGCCCGAGCCGGCGTTCGGCAGGAAGTGGGGGCGGACAAGCTCGCCGACCTCGACCTGATCAAGGCCGAACTCGTCGAGGTCGAGGGCTCCGCAGACGCGGCCATTCGCGCCCTGGAGCGCCTCCCCGAAGTCGAGTACGCCGAGCGCAACCGCCTCGTCTACGCGAACGCTTACGACGACGAGCCGCGCTTCGACGAACTCTGGGGTCTGCACAATACCGGACAGACCATCGAGGGCAACCCCGGCACCAACAACGTGGACGTGAACGCCCTCGAAGCCTCCGCCGTGGAGCAGGGCGATCCCAACCTCGTGATCGCCGTCATAGACGACGGAGTGGACTTCTCTCACCCGGACCTCGAGGACCGGGCGTGGGAGAACCCCGGCGAGACCCCGAACAACGGCATAGACGACGACAACAACGGCCTCGTGGACGACGTGAACGGCTATGACTTCTTCAACGACGACGGGACGCTGCACGATGTGGGCGTGGACGCCCACGGCACGCACGTGTCGGGCACCATCGCGGCCTCGGTGAACAACCAGGGCGTGGTGGGCGTCGCGCCCAACGTCCAGATCATGGGTCTCAAGTTCCTCGGCGGACCCGACGGTAGCGGCTCCCTGGCGGACGCGATACTCGCCATCGAGTACGCCACGGACAACGGCGCGAAGATCTCCAACAACTCCTGGGGCTACCTCGGTCCCCCGGACCAATCCCTCAAGGACGCCATAGAAGCCTCCGACCAGCTCTTCATCGCGGCGGCGGGCAACGAGTCCAACAACAACGACGCCAACTCGAACAACGCGGGCTATCCGGCCTCCTACAACTCGGCGAACATCCTCTCGGTCGCCGCCGTGGACAACGACGGCAACCTCGCCTCCTTCAGCAACTTCGGAGCCAACACGGTGGACATCTCCGGACCCGGCGTGGACATTCTCAGCTCCGTCCCCGGTATTCCGGCCCTCCCCGCGGCGGTTCTCTCTTCCGTCGGCTCGAACGCCGGCAAGGCGCTCGTTGACGGCTTCGGCACGGAGGAGGTAAGCGGCGCCGCCGACCGGGCTTCCTACATCGACCAGGCGTTCGACGCCGTGGACCGCGGCAGCCAGCAGGTCGTCCTCGTAGTCGATGACGCCGACGACGCAGGGTTCGGGTTCCCGGACGTCGGGCCGACCGTCGCCGCCGCCATCCAGACGGCCACGGGCACGGCGCCGCAGGAGATAGACGTTCCTTACGGCTCGAACGGCCCCGACCTCTCGCAGTCGCAGTTCTCGGGCAAGACCGTGGTGTGGGCGACCGGTAAATCCTTCGACTCCAGCACCACGGAGACGACCCTGACCACCGCCGACCAGCAGTCGATGACCACCTTCCTCAACAACGGAGGCAAGCTCGCCATCACCGGTCTGGACGCGATGTACCTCATCGAGAACTCGACGTTCGTGACGAACACCCTCGATCTCGACGTGGTGAGCGACGTCGACCCCCCGCCGGCCTTCGACGGGGCCGCGGGCACGGACTTCGCCGGCGCCTCCTACGACCTGCTCGACACCGATGGCGGCGGCGGCTTCTACGACAGGATAGCCCCGGCGACGAACTCGGCGACGACCCAGGGCGACTACCCGGGCCAACCCGGCTCGTATGAGTACTACAACGGCACTTCGATGGCTACCCCGCACGTGACCGGCGTGGCGGCGCTGGTCGCTTCTGACGACCCAAGCCTCCTCAACGACCCCGTGGGGCTGAAGCAGGTCCTGATGGACACCGGCAAGCCGCTCTCCAACACGCAGGGCGATACCGTGACCGGCGACATGGTGGACGCCGACGCGGCCCTCGATGGCGAGATTCCCACCGACACCACGCCACCGACGGTCGAGGAGGTAACGCCGGCGGACGGCGCCAAGAACGTCAAGGGCACCGCCAACGTCACCGCCACCTTCTCGGAGGCGATGGACCCCGACACCATAAACGAAAACACCTTCGTGCTGACCAGGAAAGGCGTGGAGGTTGACGCCGACGTGAGCTACAACGCCGGGAACAACAAGGCCACCCTCACCCTCGATCCCGACTCCAAGCTCAAGGGCGGCTACACCGCGACGGTGACGACCGGGGCCACGGACCTGGCGGGCAACGCTCTCGAAGAGGACGAGGAGTGGTCCTTCAAGACCAAGAAGAAGAAAAAGAAGTAGCCACAAAATATCGCGCCTTCGGGCGGTATCGTGGAGGGCCGGGGACATCCCCGGTCCTCTTCTTTTCTACCGGCGGCGGTCTCGATGACTTTCTCCGTAATACGGAATCCGGGTGATCGCTTCCTCCACCACGACGCTTCCCAGGGGCGTGGGCATTCTGGGGGCGTGGGCTTCCAGCCCGCGATGCACACCTGCTCTCATGCGGGCAGGATGCCCGCACCCCCAGGACAT
>JBOHBL010000331.1:0-12925 GCA_050698295.1 Rubrobacteraceae bacterium
TCGTCCACCCGGAAACCCGACTGCGGGTAGGTGAACGAGTCGTATCGGTTCGCGCCCCGGAACCTCGGATAGCCGGGCTTCTCTCCGGCCTTGCGCCTGCGGAAGAACGCCTTGAAAGCGAGATCGAGTCTGAGCGTAACGTCCTGCAACACCTGCGAGTGGACTTCCCGAAGAGCGGGATTGACTTCCTTGAGTTCGGGAAGGCGTCGCTTTTGCGCGTACCACGACGGACTCGCGCCCGTCTCCTCGAAAGCGTCCCTGCGTTCGGAAAGGAGCAAGTTATAGACCCCCCGGCATTCACGCAGTGTGCAAACCATCTTCCGCTCTTGAGCGGGAGTCGGGTGAAGGCGGTATCGAAACGTCTTCTTAGGCACACAGCGATTATAGCACAACGACACTCTAGCCCGGCGGCTTACATCCCACGGCTAAAGCTCGTGGGGTTTACGCCGCAGCACCGCTAATGGCGACAGAGCATTCGGCCCACGTACTCCGCCATACGGTCATATCGTTATCCTCGCCCAGAAGGTCGAAAGCCATAGTTGAAGCCGGTTGCGTAGAGAGGATCGGGACGAGCGCCGAACTGTCCCAGAATTTCAAGGAACGTTAACGCCCTTCCCTGCGATCTTCCAAAAGAGCTTTCAGCAACCGGCCTTCCGGATCTTTTGGTCGTGGCAAATCCCAGAAATCCTTCGAGAGTTTTCCGGTGCCACGTTTTATCTCGCGCGGCTCGAGCTTCTTCCTCACCAAACGCTCTTTCTCTCTTTGCTCTTCTTCCGTCAGGTTCGTCTTTTTTCTACGTTCGTTCATATCCCAATACTAGCACTTTTCGTAACGACCTCATCCCGCGAAGTCCTTCACTCCCTCAGATTCGAGCCTGGTCAATATCTCTCCCGCCCTATCGGTTACACGCCTCGGGAGCCCCGCGAGCTTCGCGACGTGGACTCCGTAGGAGGACGACTCGGCACCGGCCTCTATCTTGTGCAAAAACACGATTTCTCCCCCGACTTCCTCGACCACGGCTTTGTAGTTCCGGCAACCGGGGAGGAGTTCGGCGAGGCGCGTCAACTCGTGGTAGTGCGTCGCGAAGAGCGTCAGCGGCTGCACGTCGTCGTGGAGGTATTCGGCTATCGCCCAGGCGAGGCTCATCCCGTCGTAGGTCGAGGTCCCGCGCCCGACCTCGTCGAGGATGACGAGAGAACGCTCTGTGGCACTGTTCAGAATGCTCGCCGCCTCGGTCATCTCGACCATGAAGGTGGACTCGCCGGAAGCGAGCCGGTCCTCCGCGCCCACGCGGGTAAAAATGCGGTCCACGACGCCGAGCTTCGCTTCGTTCGCCGGAACATACGAGCCGACCTGGGCCATCAGCGATATCAGGGCGACCTGACGCAGATAGACGGACTTCCCGGCCATGTTGGGGCCGGTGATGATCTGGAGCCGCGAAGAACCTTCGATTTCGGCGTCATTGGGAACGAAGGGGTTCTCGGTGTTGTGTTCGACGACGGGATGACGACCGGCCGAGATGCTCAGACCGCGCTCCCATCCGACTTCGGGACGAACGTAGCGGAATTCGTTGGCAGCGGCGGCGAAGGAGGAAATCACGTCGACGACGGCGATGGCGCGGGCTATTTTTTGAAGTTCCGGCGCGGCTTCTTTGACGGCGGCCCGGATCTCACCGAGTATCTGGCGCTCCAGCCTCTCGACTTCGTCTCTGGCCGTGAGCATCCTGGATTCGTGCTCCTTCAACTCCACGGTGACGTAGCGGGCGTTGTGCTTGAGCGCCTTGCGGTGTTCGTAGTTGGGCGGGACTTTGCTCGCGTCCTTGCCCGGAACCTCGATGAAGTAGCCTTCGCCGTCCCGGTAGCCGACCTTCAGACCCTTCAGCCCGCTCTTCACCCGCTCGTCGGCCTCGAAGCGGGTCAGCCACTCGTGCGCCCCGTCGCGGAACTCGCGCGCCTCGTCGAGTTCGGTCGAGTACCCGGAGCGGATTATTTCTCCTTGCTCCTCGCTGATCGCCGCCGCGATGAGTTCCCGCACCCCCGGCGGCTCCTCCATCGCCGCGACGGCGCGTTCGAGGAGCGAGCTTCTCTCGCAGGCGAACGCGAGCGACTCCTCCAGAGGACCGATGGCCTCCAGCGCGCTTCTCAGAGACAACAAATCGTTTGGAGAGGCGGAGAGGCGGACTATCCTGGTCGCGATCCTCTCGATGTCCGGGATGCGACCGAGGTGTTCGCGGGTCTCCTCCCGGAGCATGTAGTCAGACGAAAAAGCCTCCACCGCGTCGAGGCGTTGTTCGATGCGATTCGCTTCGAGCAGCGGACGTTCCAGCCAGCGCCGGAGGGTACGTTCACCCATCGGGGTTTTGGTCCGATCTATGGTCGATATGAGTTCGCCGAGACCGAGGTTCCGTCGCGTCGTCGGATCCAGGAGCATGGACTGCCCGGGCTCGTATCGGCGGAAGGTGACGACCTGTTCGGGCGCGACCCCGCCCCGCAGGCTTGAGAGGTAGTGGATCAAAGCCCCCGCGGCCGCCGCGAGCGCAGGACTCCCGTCCAGCCCGAACCCCTTGAGGCTCGTCACCCCGAAATGCCTCTTGAGATGCTGCTCCCCAGCCAACGGCTCGAAAGCCCACCGGGGATGAGGACTGACCTTCGCCTCGACCTTCGGTAGGTCCTCCACGGAAGTTCGTTCAGGCACCACGAGTTCTCTCGGAGACCATCGTTCCAGTTCGGAAGGAAGCTCTTCCTCACCCACCTCCGTGCCGGTGAACTCTCCGGTCGAAGCCTCGACAACGGCGAGTCCGGCCTTCCCGTCCCGGACGACGAAAGCGGCCAGGTAGTTCGCATGTCCCGCCGAAAGCACGTTGTCCTCGATCACGGTCCCCGGAGTGAGCATTTGCGTGACTTCTCTGGTGAATTGCTTCGGTTTTGTCGGATGCTGCCTCTGTTCGGCGACGGCGACCGAGTGTCCCTGACGCAAGAGCGAGGCGAGGTGCTCTTGAAGGGCGTGCCCCGGCACGCCGGCGAGAGGCACCCTCCCTTCGCCCGCCGCCTCGCGGCTCGTCAGACGGATCGAGAGCGCTTTGGAGATCCTCTTCGCGTCCTCCTCAAAGGTCTCGAAAAAGGTCCCGACCTGATAGAAGAGGATGGTATCCGGAGGCAATTGAGCTTTGAGTTCGGCGTAACGTCCCAGCATGAGACTATTCTACGGCGCGGATGGTTCGCTTTCAGCCCGAAATGTCCGCCTTCTCTCACGCCGGGAGATCGGCCACGAGAGCCTCGGCGATTTGCTTCGCTTTTCGGGCCGTGTCGGTGGCGGCTTCGAGCGAGTGGGCGACGGTGGCGCCTTCGTGGAGGATCACAAGCCTCTCAGCGAGGTCCTCCGGGTCCTCAGCCCCCGCTTCGGCGGCGAGTCCGGCGAAATATTCGCGCAGCCACTTTTTTTGTTCTATGGCTATCATCCGCGCGGGATGGCCGGGGTCCGGGTTCTCCGCCGCCGCGTTGACGAAACCGCAACCCCTCGGGTTCTCGATCTCTATCCACCCTTCTAAAGCGTCGAACGTCGAGAGCAGCCGCTCTTTCGGCGAACCGTCACTACCCTCCACGCTTTCTTCCATCCACGCCCGCCAGCGCTCGTCGCGAGCGCGCAGGTACGCGGCGATGAGCCCGTCTTTGGAGCCGAACCGCTCGTAGAGTGTCTTCTTCGTGACCCCCGCCTCCGCGGCGATGGCCTCCACACCGACGGCACGGATCCCCTCCCGATAAAACATCTCCGACGCCGCCCGCAAAACGCGCTCCGCCGCCGGCGTCAACTTCGCCCGCTTCCCTTCTTCGATTCCATCCACGCCCAATGTCTCCTTCCGGATTTCTTCAAAGTATACCAACCAGTGTGTTTACAAACGACGTTATCCTGATAGTATACATACCGGTGTAGTTAGTGATAAGGAGAGGGCTGAGATGTTAGAGGCGTTGGCGAGGTTGGTTGGGTGGCTGGTCGAGTTTGCGCGAGAGGTGGACCGTGGCATCGCCGTGGGGTACGGACATGAGCGACCCGAACGAAACGCGCGGTTTCGCTCCCCGGACCACCGAACCTGGATGAGGATGAATCGCCGTCGTTGCCGGATGGCGCGTAAGTTCCGTCGCTGACGGCGAGAGCGGGCGTCGCCTGGAGTATTCTCGATGGCGCGGCGAAACGCATCCGGCTAGACTTCGGCTCATGAGGAGGAGAGAGGCTTCCACGTCGGCGGCGAGCTTTGGAGGTTTCATGTCCCTCGCGGGAAGTTTTCTTCTTCTTGGGGGGATACTCTGGATCTACCTCGCTCCGGGGTTGGCGCCGACTGGTTCGAGCGGGTTTTTCTCCGCCGTCTTCCGGGTGGCGGGCCCTCTCGGGGTCGCCGTCACGACGGCGAGTTTGTTCGGGCTCTTCGTCTTTCTGACGAGGGTGGCGAATCATTCGGGGGTTTTGTGGGGGAGTCTCGGGGCGGCGGTCGTCGCGCTCTCGCTACTGGGGCTCGCCTGGATCGTCGCCAGCCAGCCGCCGTTCGCTTCTTCCGTGGTCGAAGGGGAATTCCAACCGTCGCGAATGTTCGCGACCGCCGCCGTTCTGGCCTCGTGGGTGAGGCCCGTGGGAATTCTGATCTTCGCGTTCGCGCTCATCCGGGCCGACATACTCTTCGGGCGAGCGTTGCTTTTGTTTTTGATCGGCTTCCTCGAAGCGCCCCTGGTCTCGAACGTCATCCTCTACCTGGCCGGGCCGTCCCTGACCGTCGAGTGGCCGGCGCTGCTTTTCGGCGTCCCCGGAGCGCAGGTCGGCGTGATCGGGGCTTTGGCCTGGGCGGCTTTCGGCTACTCCCTCATTCTCCTCGATCGAGGATAGGCGGAGATCGGGTTCAGTAGTTGAGTGTTCTGATGTTGTTGAAATTCAATACGTCGAGGTTCTTGCTGGTCAAGTAGCCCGAGAGCGCGAAGTCGTCGGTGACGACGAGATGGTTCCTTGAGGCGACTTCCAGAATGGAAACGTCGGTTATGCCGAACTTCACGAAGGCTGGATCCCCGCTTAAAGTCCTTCCGGAAGCGTATTGCTCGCTCATCAAGCGCCGAATACTTTGCCCGAACGCCTCGAAACAACTTCTCCTGACACTCCCCGACAACTGCCCCAACAGGTTGCTCACTTCGGTCAATATATGCGGCGTGATGACCACTTTGTCGAATTGTCCAAGCAATGCATTCAACGTATCGAAGTCTTCGGGAGCGAACCTGTCCGCGGCGCGCTTGAAGCGGACTATCTGTTCCGGGTCGTATGCGCCTACGAAGTAGAGCAGCAGCAAATTGGTGTCCACGAGAATCCCCGTGCCGCGATAGCGTCCGATGAGGAACTCCAGATATTGCTCGACGGTCAAAGGCGAATGCGTTTAATTATCCGAGTTCGGCTGCCGGATCTCCATCCCCATGAACTCGCCGGTCTGTGCATTTATCCGGATCCGCTTGTAAGTGCGCGCTGAAGGCGCCGCAACGCTTACAGGCGAGCTCAGAGCCGTGATTCCACTCGGACGGTTGAACCCGATCGTAACCAGCCATACATCTCTCGAACGTTCAACCTCTTCCAGAAGCAAGCCCTTTAGCTCAATGTCCTCGTACAGGTCCCGAACGACTTCAAAGGCCAGCCGAACCGCTTCTTTGACGCCTATCTCCGGTTTTTCCACGACGCTCCTCAATATTGCCGAGTTACTTCCAAAGGTTATCCTCAAGCGTCACGGCGCGCCACTCCACACGAGTCTTCGCTATTCTATTGTTCTCCTCGATCGAGGATCCTGGCCTTCAACTCCTCGGCGTCTATGTTCTCGGCGCCGCTTTCCATTAGATTTTGGACCGCTCGACCGGCTCCGCCGTTGCCGATCTCCATCTGGGGGAGGAGGCGCGCCAAAAGGAGCGTCGAGAGCGCGGACTGCTCACCGCCTTCGCCCTGGATCAGGACGGGACGCGGCGCGTGTTTGAGAAGCACTTCTCCGACTTCGACGCGCTTGCGGGCGAGCTCGTACTGGAGGACGGCGCGGTTATCCCGATACGTCTGGCCGAGGTGGCGGAGCGCGGTGGACTCGTTTTCGGCCTCGATGAGCGCGGAGCGTCCTTTCGTCTCGATCTCCATCCGAACCTTCTGCGCCTCGGTCTCCTGCTCTTCGAGCATGCGGGCGACATCTTGGCGGGCCTTGTTCCTCGCCGCGTTGACCTCGACGAGACGCGCGTCACGCTCTTTCTTGGCGCGTTCTATCTCCATGAGGAGAGTGTCGATGCGCTGCTTGCGGATGAGCTCCCACTCGCGTTCGTAGGCGGCGAGTTCTTTGGAGACCCGCTCGCGGGTCGCCAGATGCTCCTGATACTGGTCCGTCAACTGCACGTCCGGGATGTTCGCCCCGAGGATGCGGACGCCGTAGCGTTCGAGCTGGCGGTTCAGGTTCTCGCGCATGTCGTGGACGTCGCTGCCGCGCAGGTCATAAGCCTGCTCCGTGCGGACCAGGCGGCTCCTCTGGCGAATGGCGTCCTGCACCGCGCTCGAAAGCACCAGGTCGAAGTTCGACGCGCCGAGCGTTCGAACAAAAGCTATCGGGTCCTCTATCTTGAATTTGAGGAAGAACTCGATGGCTTTGAGAGGGACGTTCTCGCGCGTCGGACAGGCGACGACGGGGGCCAGGTATGGGATCTCGGTGGTCGTGTCCACCACGAAGTCCACCTTGTCCCACGGCCACCAGAGGTAGTGGCGTCCCGGAGAGAGGGTGCCGGCTATCTTGCCGTAGCGCGTGAGTACGCCCGTCGTGCCCTGCTCGATCTCGACGATTGCCCCGCGCCACAGCCAGAGAGCCCCTACCGCGACGATGAGGAAAGCGACGAATACGCACAAAACGAGCAAAGCCCCGCTGCCGGAGAAGATACCGGCCCCGACGAAATACAGCGCCAGCCCGAGCATGAACACCCACCCGAGCCGGCGTCTGTCTTTGGGGATCACGACGGGGACGAGTTGGCCCTCGTCGCCGCCGCGCAGGAACTCCCGGATCTGGGACCACCCGGAGACGACTTCCTTTATCTTCGAGAACTGCCTCATCTGCATCGCGCTCATCGCTCACCTCCTTCGTCGGGGTTGTTCGGGCTTCCCTCCGGCTGCGCTTCTCCGCTCTGGCTGATTCTTTCGACCCGCTCCTGAATGCGCTCGTCGGTGACGGACTGCCGGATCTCCTCCAGCCGCTTCTCGGTCTCCTCATCCGCTCCCGACTCCGGAACGACCTCCACTTCCTCCTCGACCTCTTCGGCGGCGGTCTTGAGGGCTTCGAGTTCCTTCTCGCGGTCGCGGATGCGGGCTTGAATCTCCTCCATCCGCTCCCGGATCTTCTGCATGTCCTCCGGCGTGTACAACGGCTCGTCGCCCGTCCCGACCATGCGACGCGCGATGGCGAGGAAGTCGACCGGCCTCTCTCCGTCGCCCCCGATCTGGACGACTTGCGGCAAACTGTCGGCGACTTCTTCGAGACGCTCCAAAACTTCTTGCTGGAAACGGTATTCCAGGATCTCCGGCGCCGAAGCCCCGCTGACCGCCCGGATGTCGAGCGCCTGGGCTTCGAGGAGCGCGGAGTTCGCCTTCGCCTCGCTCTCGGCCTCGACCATGCGCTGACGGGCATGCGCGTTGGCCCGGTTCGTCTCGCGCTCGCGAGCCGTGTCCATCTGCGCCTGGTACGTCGCGATCTCCGCGCTTATAGCGGACAAAGTCTCCCGCAACGACGCAAGCTCCTTGTTCAACTCGCCGTCGTTCTGTTCCTTCTTCAGCTTCAACTCGTACTCGTAGGTGTACGCTTCTTTGGCGACCCGCACCATCTCAGGGGAGGCGAGGTCCATCCGGTACTCCTTACTCGACGGCTCCGCGTGAGTGATGTTCGCGCTCATAAAGCGAACCGCCGGGAGGAACTGCTGGTTCAGAGCCTCGATGAAAACCTGGGTATTCTCTCCGACCAGATCATAAATAGCTTCGGCTCGCTGCTCGTAGATCATGGTCCGCGTCACTTCGCTGATGGCGTTCTGGAGCTTGTCCGAAAACCCCTTCACGCCACCGAGCGCGAAGATGAATTCCGCCGGGTCGTCGATCTTGAACTGGAGGAAGAGGTCCACCGACGCATTGACGCGCCCCGACGTCGGCGCCTCCCGAATGGGAGCGTTGTACGGATATTCCCTCGTGGTGTTCACGATATAACTCACGCGCTTCCAGGGGTTGAAGAGGGTTTTGCGTCCGGGGCCCGCGACCTCTTCGAGTTTCCCGAACTTGGTGATGAGCGCCTGGCAGCCCTCCGGCACCATCACCAGGCTCCGCCGCCACCAGCTAAAGGCGGCGTACACCAGAAGGAGCAGCCAGAGGTGCGGCCCGAAGAGGGCGAGGCCGAAATTCAGGCCCGCTCCGAGGAGCGCGACGAGGCTTCCCAGGAGTCCCAGCGCCGCGACGAACCCCACGATAAACGGCCAGAGCGCGAGCCTTCCTTTCGGCATCACGACCGGTGAGATCACGTTCGTGAACTGCCCGCCCTCGCTTCTTTCCGGGAAGCTGCGGCCCAGTATCTCCGCCGCGTCTTCGAGCGACGAAGTACGGGCGTCTATCCTCGTGCTGACCGACTCGCCGAGTTCTCTGGCGGACAAAAAATCCGCGGCGTTGACTTTGAACTGCTCGAAACCATCTCCGGCCTCATCGACGACGTCGGACACCGCCCGTTCGGCTCGCTGCCTCACTCTCTCCATGCCTCTCCCGCTTTCCGTCGCTCTCCGTTCCAGATTCTCCGAGATTTGATCGCGCAATTTCTCCTGAAGGTCCATCCTCCGCCTTTCACCCCACTCCGCAACCGCATTGTACATGCGCCGAGCATCTCGCTCCACGCTGTACATCGAAACGAAAACGGGGTAGTTTGACGCCATGAACGACAAAACGCCCATCATCCTCGACGTGGACCCCGGCCACGACGACGCCGTGGCGGTCATGCTCGCCTGCGGCTCGGAGAAACTGGAGTTGCGGGCCGTGACCACCGTCGCCGGAAACGTCCCGCTGGACAAAACCACGAACAACGCGCTGCGGATTTTGTCCCTGATCGAACGCGCGGACATCCCGGTTTCGGCGGGAGCGTCCGCTCCTCTGAAACGTCCACTCCACACCGCCGAAAGCATCCACGGCGAGAGCGGCCTCGACGGCCCGGAGATACCGGATACGACCTTCGATGTGGACGGAAGAAGCGCGGTACAACTCATCGCCGATACCATCCGAAACTCGCCGGAGCCCATAACCCTCATCCCCACCGGCCCACTGACGAACATAGCGATATTCCTTCATGAACACCCCGAACTGAAAGAGAACGTCTCGCGCATAACCCTCATGGGCGGGAGCGTCGGACTCGGGAACACGACGCCGGCGGCCGAGTTCAACATCTACGTGGACCCGGAAGCGGCTCGGGAAGTCTTCGACTGCGGGCTCCCCATAACCATGTGCGGCCTCGACGTGACGCATCAGGCAAGCACCGGACCGGAGGAAAGAGAGCGGCTGCGTTCGCTGGGCGATATCGGGGAAATCGTCGCCGAGTTTCTGGAATTTTTCGCCTCGACGTACCGCGAAATCTACGGCTTCGACGCGCCGCCGCTCCACGACCCGGTGGCCGTCGCGGCGGTCATCGCGCCCGAGATTTTGGAGACTCGTCCGATGAACGTCGCCGTCGAGTGCGAGAGCGAGCTTACGCGAGGCGAGACGGTCTGCGACTTCCACGGCGTCACGGGCGAAAAGCCCAACGCCGAGGTGGGCGTCGGACTCGACCGGGGAAAGTTCTTCGAGCTTTTGCATGGTGCGTTGAGGCGACTCTGAAGAGACGAATGGCCGCTTATTCTTTCTCGGCCTTTTCGAGCAAACTTATGAGAGATGTCGCGGCCAATCTCTCTTCGAGGAGTTGGTGGACCCGGTTGTGTCCGGCGTCGAGTATTTCGTCTGTGTAGCCGAAGCGTTCGTGGAGCTTTCGCGCCAGGTTTTGCGGCCAGTAGCTCATCGACATTTGAAGCAATGTGCCGTCGATCCTCCTCGCCAGTTCCGGGAGGTTGCTTTTCGCCCCGATCCTGTCGACTATGATGAAGGTGGACATGCCGTGCCTGCGTTCGTTGAACTCGGCCTCGCGCTCGAAGCGGCTGACTTTGTCCAGGCTGATCTCGGAGTTCCCGCGTCCGATGAACCCGATGTCGAAGCGCACTCCCTCTCCCGGAGCGATGAGCAGCGTGGCGTCGCTCTCGCGCTTCGAGGTCGAAGACAGCCAGAACTGTCCGGGCGAAGGATCCACCGGGCCTTCGGGAGCGAACCTGAAACCGAGGACGCTCAACGCGGCCCCCAATATCAGCTTCTCGAACAACTTTCCATAAAGAGACTTCTCGGAACCCCGAATCGTTAGCGTCTGTCCTCCAATGCCGGCGGTCAGATAAAGGATAAAGAACCAGTTGAGGGACACCTCGCGCTCTCCCACTTTCAAGGTTCCGGAAAGCTCGCCGAAGTCTTCGCGCGCGGCTTGCGCGGTCTGTCGGAGAACCTCCAGGTAACGGTCAACGTACCCTGACAAACTGAGATGGTCGTCTCTGAGCACGTTCTGAACGCCTTTGTCGGTCAGACCGAGCGTCCAGTTGAGCATCCATTTCTGGCTGCTCTTGAGGCGAGCTTCCCTTATGGCTTCGGCGACGGAATCAACGAAAGACTCGATCGAAGACCCTTCGCCGGGAACCGCCGCGTACTGCGCGACCATCGCCGCGTTCAAAAGCGAAAGCCGTCTGCGAGTCAGCATCTCGGTGGAGTCCCGGATGTTGACGCCGCGAAGCACATCGAGGACGACGCCCCGCACCACATCCACGCCAAGCTCCTCGACGACTTCCGTACCGCTTTTCGTCTCAATGAGAGGCAGAGCGTCTTCCGGCAAAGCGTCGAAGAAGTTTTGGATTTCCGGGTTCGCTGGAACCTTTTTGCGAGAGGCCAATCCTAAAACAACCTCTCTGCGTCCGGCTGGCAATTGACGAACAGGATGTCTTCCCTGCCCAAGTCGGCCCACGAATGGCTTTCTTCGATCATCGTTTTTACGTACTGCTCTTGCGCTTCCACCATGACGAACTTACGTCCCGAAGAAGCCGCCGCGTGTCCGGTCGTCCCGATTCCGGCGTAAGGGTCTAGCACGACATCTCCCGCGAAAGAGTAGTATTCGACCACTTTCGAGGCCAGTTCCAGTGGAAAGACCGCCGGGTGTTTGGAGCTGTGGCGAGGTTTGATCTTCCAGACGTTGGTGATTTCGTAGCCGTCTTCGATCTTCGATGCGGCCACGTTTTCGGGTCGAGGATGCGAGCGGATATTCCAGTCGATCAGCCGCGAGGACTGCTTCCGGTAAACCAGCACATATTCGGTGACGGGCACGGGTTTGTACTGGAGAGGATTCCTGTCGGCGGCGAATCTCCTTCCCCTTCCGGTCGCCCAGCCCGCTCCTTCCGGTTTGGCCCAGATGATGTCGTCCACGAAATCGAAACCTTCGGAGACGAAAAGCGCGTGCATGTCGAAAGGCACGGCGATCCTCTTCGAAGCCTGCGAACGGCTGGCCCGCCGAACCAGTATGGGAGCCACGTTCATCACGAAAAACCGTCCTTCGGCCAGGACGCGGTGGCAGGCTCGAATGACGGTCCTCACGGAATCGAGGTAATCGTCATAAGAACCGTAGTCTTTGTACTCGACACGAGCGTTGTAATAGGGGGGAGAGGTGAAGACGAGATCCGCGGACTCCGGGGGGAGATTCTCCAGCACAACCTCCG
Source organism: Rubrobacteraceae bacterium (assembly GCA_050698295.1). Classification (GTDB taxonomy): domain Bacteria; phylum Actinomycetota; class Rubrobacteria; order Rubrobacterales; family Rubrobacteraceae; genus JACCWD01. The sequence continues at coordinate 11,832 of JBOHBL010000331.1, forward strand.
CCTCTCCAAAAGCGATCACGTTGCGTAAATTATGCGCGTTCCCTCCGGGAACGCCGGAAGTGGAAGGTTTTACGGCGGAATCGCCGGGGTTCTCGCGTTTTTTGAGCAAGCGAGACTCGATTTTCTCGGCTTTGGTGGTCCTGTCCATTTGAATGATACTGGTCCTGGCGTCTATGACCACCTCTCCGACGCGATCGCGGGAAGAATCGAGGATCGGCACTCTCCAGACATGATAGCGGTCATCCACCTCGGGAAGACCGAAGCTGGTCACCGATTCGAGTTTTATGTCGAACAGATATTTCGAAGCGATCTGCTTGGCTTGCTCGACGTTCAGAACTCCATAACGGCGCCGCTCGGCAACCGTGTACTCTCTCTCCGATCCGGAACCTCGCGTGTCTCCATTATCTTTCATCGAGACCAATCTACAGAATCCAGGCGCGATTTTCATCAACGTGGGCGTCGGACTCGGCGCGCCTCTAGCTTTGCGCGGGAGATGAACAGACCACGGCCCAAACCCGGTGCGGAACGGATAGAGGATCTCCGGGAAAGCGCGATGCGAGCAAATCCCTGAGTTCCATGTCGAACGCGGATACTTCATCTTTGGAGAGGCTCGCGGCGACTCCGGCGCTCGCCCGAGTTCTCCCACGCCGTCCTTGTCCGGTCGAACCAGTGCCAGCATTGCCCGGCGCTCACGACTTCGAAGTGGTCGTCGGAAAAGCCCGTCTCCTCCGCCGCTCCGACCACGTAGCGGATCGAGACGCCGGCGTCTGTGTCAAGGTTCTTCGCCTTCTCGATCATTGCTTCCGAGGTGTCGAGGCCGACCACTTCGCAGCCGCGCCGGGCGAAGCCGCGAGCCACGGAGCCGGTCCCGGTCCCGAGGTCGAGGATGCTTTGCCCGCGAACTCCGACGCCCTCCCTATTGGCGCAGCCTCTAAGTCCGATCCGCCGCTTTTCCTTTCGTGTCTCATCCTTCTCCCAACTCTACAATAGACGCCGGTGACTTCGCATGAAAGCCGAAACATACAGGGATCTCGCGGAAAGAATCCTCGCCGCTCCCGCGAAGGCAGGAACGACCCGCGTCGTCTCCATAGACG
>JBOHBL010000332.1:0-1653 GCA_050698295.1 Rubrobacteraceae bacterium
CACGTCAACCTCGCATCCGAAAAAGCGACTGTGGAGTATTTGCCGGACGAGGCCGGGATGCGCGACTTCGAGAAAGCTGTGGGAGACGCCGGGTACGGTGTCGTCCGCGAGCAAGAGGAAGGAGCGTCGGAAGACGCGCGGGAGCGCGAGTACCGGAAGTTGAAAAACCGCTTTCTCGTTGCGGCCGCGCTCACGGTCCTCATACTCGTCGGGAGCCTGCCGCGCATGCTCGGCTTCGAGGTCCCCGTTTCGATGACGTTGCTCAACTTCGGGCTCCTCGTCCTCGCGACGCCGGTGCAGTTCTGGGCCGGGTGGCGGTTCTATGAGGGTGCCTGGGGCGCGCTCAAACACGGTCAGGCCAACATGAACACCCTGGTTGCGGTCGGGACGAGCGCGGCGTATCTTTACAGCGTCGTCGCCACGTTGGCTCCGCAACTCTTTGCCGGACGAGCCGATGTGTACTTCGACACCTCCGCGCTCATCATCACGCTCATTCTGCTCGGACGCTTGCTCGAAGCCAGAGCAAAAGGACGGACGAATGAGGCGATAAAAAAGCTCGCCGGACTCCAGGCGAAAACGGCGAGAGTGCACAAAAACGGCGAAGAAAAAGACATCCCGATCGAGGACGTGGAAGTCGGAGACACCGTCATCGTGAGGCCTGGAGAGAAGATTCCGGTCGATGGGAAAATAATCTCCGGCGAGTCGGCGGTGGACGAGGCCATGATCACGGGCGAGTCCGTGCCGGTCACCAAGAGGAAAGGCGATGAGATCATCGGGGCGACGATGAATGCTTCCGGGTCTTTCCGGTTCACGGCGACGAAAGTCGGGAAGGACACAGCCCTCGCCCAGATCATGCGCATGGTCGAAGAGGCGCAGGGGAGCAAGGCGCCTATCCAGAGGTTGGCCGACAAAATAAGCGCGGTCTTCGTCCCGGTCGTGATGGCCGTCGCGACGGTGACGTTTCTCATCTGGCTCGCCTTCGGCCCCGAACCCGCGTTCACTTTCGCGCTTCTCAACTTCGTCGCGGTGCTCATCATCGCCTGCCCGTGCGCGATGGGGCTGGCCACGCCCACGTCCATCATGGTCGGCACCGGAAAAGGAGCCGAGTCCGGGATATTGATCAAAGGCGGAGAAGCCCTCGAAGCGGCGCGAAGCCTCGACACCATCGTTCTGGATAAAACCGGCACCCTGACGAAAGGCGAGCCGGAGTTGACGGACGTGTTCGTCACGAACGGCATGCCGGAACAAGAGCTTCTCAGGCTCGCGGCCTCGGCGGAACGCGGCAGCGAACACCCGCTCGGGGAAGCGATAGTCAAAGGCGCCAAAGGTCTCGACCTCGCGGACGCGGACGACTTCGAGGCCGTGAGCGGAGGCGGAATAAAGGCGACGGTCGAAGGGCGTGAGATCCTCATCGGAAACGCGAAGTTTTTGGACGGGTTGGGCGTGAACAAGGACGGCCTCGTTCCGAGAAGCGAGGAGCTTTCGGCGGCGGGCAAGACCTCGATGTTCGTCGCCATAGACGGCGAACCCGCCGGGCTCATCGCCGTCGCCGACACGGTGAAGCAAGAGTCGAAAGAGGCGGTGGAACGTCTCCACGAAATGGGCCTCGAAGTCGCGATGATGACCGGTGACAATGAGCGCGCGGCCGAAGCC
>JBOHBL010000333.1:0-4963 GCA_050698295.1 Rubrobacteraceae bacterium
GTGAGTAGAAAAATACTATTCACTACTCACCATTCACTACTCACTGCCCTTAACCAACCGAGCCTTCCATCTCCAGCTGGATGAGCCTGTTCAGCTCGATGGCGTACTCCAGCGGAAGCTCCTTCGCTATCGGCTCGATAAAGCCGTTGACGACCATCGCGATGGCGTCCTCTTCGCTCATGCCGCGGCTCATGAGGTAGAAAAGCTGATCCTCGCCGACCTTCGAGACGGTGGCCTCGTGCTCGGTGTTGACCTTCTTTTCCTCGATCTCGATGTACGGATACGTGTCCGTCCGAGCATTCTCGTCGAGAAGGAGCGCGTCACACTCCACCCGGCTCTTCGATCCCACCGCGCCCTCATGCACCTTCAAAAGCCCGCGATACGTCGAACGCCCGGTACCCTTCGAGATGGACTTCGAGGTGATGAGCGACGAGGTGTTCGGCGCGGCGTGGACCACCTTGCCGCCCGCGTCCTGATGCTGTCCGTCCCCGGCGTACGCGACCGAGAGGATTTCGCCTCTCGCGCCCTCGCCCATCAGATAAACGGCCGGGTACTTCATCGTGAGCTTGGATCCGAGGTTTCCGTCGACCCACTCGACTGTGGCGTTCTTCTCGGCGATGGCGCGCTTGGTGACGAGGTTGTACGTGTTGTGCGACCAGTTCTGGATGGTCGAGTAGCGAATCCTCGCGTTCGGCTTGGCGATAAGCTCGACGACCGCCGAGTGGAGCGAGTTCGAGGTGTACGTCGGGGCGGTGCAGCCTTCGATGTAGTGGACGTACGAACCTTCGTCGGCGATGATGAGGGTTCGCTCGAACTGGCCCATGTTCTCGGCGTTTATGCGGAAGTACGCCTGGAGCGGGATGTCTATGTGGACGCCCGGCGGGACGTACACGAACGACCCTCCCGACCACACGGCGCTGTTCAGCGCGGCGAACTTGTTGTCGTCGTAAGGGATGATCGTCCCGAAGTACTCCTTGACGATGTCCTCATGCTCGCGCAGCCCGGAGTCCATGTCCATGAACACGACCCCGGCCTCGTCCCACTCCTCCTTGAGCGAGTGGTACACGACCTCGGACTCGTACTGCGCCCCGACCCCGGCGAGGGATTCGCGTTCGGCCTGTGGAATACCGAGTTTCTCGAAGGTGTTTTTTATGTCGTCGGGGACGTCGTCCCACGAGCGGCCCTGGTTCTCCATCGGGCGGATGTAGTAATAAATATCGTCGAAGTCCATCTCCGAGAGGTCGCCGCCCCACGTGGGGGTCGGCTTCTCGAAGAAGGATTCGAGGGCTTTCAGGCGGAACTCGAGCATCCACTCCGGTTCGTTCTTGTGCTTGGAGATCATGGCGACGATCTCCGGGTCTATCCCTTTTCTCGGGGTCTTGAAGAAGTACTCCTCCGGGTCGCGGAAGCCGTACTTGTACTCGTCGAGCCCGAGTTCCTGAATCGTCTTGTCTTCGGGCATGCGTTCCTCCTTGGTTAGCTCGTGGCTCCGGCGCCGAACTCCTGGCGCACCCAGTCGTAGCCCTTCTCTTCGAGCTGGTTTGCAAGGTCCTTGCCGCCGGAGGTCACGATCCGCCCGTCGAGCATGACGTGGACGCGATCCGGCTCGATGTACCTCAGTATCCGCTGATAGTGCGTGATGACGACGGCGGAGAAATCAGGGCCGCGAAGCTCATTAACGCCCTTCGCCACAACTTGCAGGGCATCAATGTCGAGGCCTGAGTCGGTTTCGTCCATTATGGCGAGCCTGGGGTCGAGCATGAGCATCTGGAGGATCTCATTGCGCTTCTTCTCGCCGCCGGAGAAGCCTTCGTTGAGGTACCGCTCGGCGAACTTGACGTCCATCTGCATGATCTTCATCTTTTCCTGAAGAAGCCGGTACATGTCCATGGGGGACAATTCCACTTCACGCACCGAGTTTACGGCGGTTCTCAGGAAGTTCGCCACCGAGACTCCGGGGACCTCGCTCGGATACTGGAAAGCGAGGAACATCCCCATCTTGGCCCGCTCGTCGGGCTCCAACTCCAGCGCGTCCTCACCCTCGAACGTGATGGAGCCGTCCGTGACCTCGTACCTCGGATGGCCCATGAGAACGTTAGCCAATGTGCTCTTGCCCGATCCGTTCGGACCCATGATGGCGTGGATCTCACCCTTGTTCACTTCGAGATCAACGCCTTTGAGGATCTCACCGGAGTCCTCGATCTCCACCCGCAGATTTTCTACCTTTAGCAATTCGACCCCACAGTTCGCTCTGAGACTTTGCTACTTTGCACGCCTATTTAATCACAGGTGTCATCCCCCAACAATTTACCGTGATCTGGATCAAGAACTTTTCCTGATATCCCGGAAATCCGCTTTGTAAAGCGATTCACGCTTTTGTCAGAAATCAGCGAAACCCTCTCGCAAGCCATTGTCGCCAAGCGCGTCGCATAGCGAGCTTGTAACAAAGAATCGTCCTGTTACTGGGAATGGTTGTCGTCAACTGAGGTTTTGGCTGCGGGATTTGTTTTCTGTCGCTCCGCGTCGGATAAGCGCGAGTCGAGAGCATCGAGGATTTGCTCTCTCGACTTATTATTGTCGCGCATTCTCTCTGCCCAGGGTCTGCCGGGATGCACCATGTCCCAGGGTGGTTTCTGGGAATTGCACCTTCGAGACCGTCTGAAAAATCTGGACAGACCCTAAACCGAAGTTCACGAGTCGGCAACACAGGGTAAAGAAACTGCGCCTTCAGGGTCGCGCTGGACTACGTATGGGTCAGCGGCGCGACCCGCTCCCAAAACATCGCCAGTTGACGCAACTCGTCCTCCACGGGCCAAAGGAAGAGCCGCTGAGCCCCCGCCGCCCGGTAGGCCGCGAGCTTCTCCGCGCACTCCTGGGCGGGACCAACCAAGAGGTGTCGGCGCAGCTCTTCCTCCGGACGGTTGAGCATCGGGCTGAGGACGTCTCGAATGATCCGCTCCGCCGTAGCATGGTCTTCCGCTACGTAGAAGAACATCGTCGCGATGGCGTTGGGGAATCGATCGGGATCCTTGCCGACGACTCGGAGGTGTTCTGCGAGTCGCCTCCGGGCGTTTGCGAACGCTTCCGGTGTGGTGTTGTAGGCGGAAGCCAGCCAACCGTCACCCAGACGGGCCGTCCGCCTAAGGTCGGCTTCCGAACCCCAACTGCCGATCCAGATAGGGGGGCCGGGACGCTGCGCCGGGCGGGGTTCCAGCATAATGTCTTCCGTGGAGTAGAATTCACCAGTGAACGAGGATCCCCCGCCGTGCCACAGAGCGCGTAACGCCTGCACCGCCTCGTCTAGGCGCTTCCAACGTTCCTCGAAAGGAATACCGACCACGTCGTAATCCCGGGCTGAGGAGCCGGGGCCCACCCCGACGACCAGGCGGCCACCGGAGAGGAGGTCGATTGCAGCCAGACTCTTCGCCAGCGCCACTGGCCCTCGAATGACCGGCAGCGCGACCGTGGTTGCCAGGGTCATCCGTTGCGTGGCCGCGAGCACTGCCGCCAGCGTCGTCGGTCCATCGAGCCACGGGCGGGGGAAAAGCAGGTGGTCGTTTGCCGAGAGGACTCGGAAGCCCAACTCCTCGGCGGTCTCAGCATATTCCAGGAGATGTCGGAGGGAACAAGGCCGTCCGTCCAAGCCTATAAGCGGTAGGTGCGCCCCGTAATCCATTCAATGCCTTCGGTCTTGGGAAGCAAGCTCGCTGGTGTACGCGCACAGAGCATGAAACCACACGATGAGTAGTGTATACAATATCATCCCATGCTACCGGAGCGAACGTCATCGTGCCACCCAGGTTCCTATTTCAGACAGTCTCTTCCGCTTCCGGGGTTGTGGTTGCCAAAGACTTCGACGGTCGAGTTCCATCCCGGTTTCGCCCGGCTTTAGGCGCGTGAGGTTGAAAATCTCCGACATAGTAGATGGCATAAATGCCCGCGCCAATGAGTCGTTCGCTTGGCGGCAAAGGAGAGATGGGTTTATTGAGCATAGCTTCCGCGACGCTTATGCCGAGGTTCTTCTTATCCAGCGGGTTGTATGGAGTGTCCGGCGTCAAGCGAGTGCTTCCTTTTGCCGCAAGCAACGAGCGACGTCGCTTGCGATGACTCGTCCGAGCGTCACGGGGACGGCGTTGCCGAGCTGGCGCATCGTCTCCGTCCACGAGCCGTGGAAGACGTACTCGTCCGGGAAGGTTTGCAGCCGCGCGCGCTTTCGCGGACGGTGAAGTAGCGGACGCGACCGTCGGGTCGGAGGAGCATGTTCTCGCCGCCCGGCACGCCGTGATCCCCGGCTTTCAAGGTTTTCGCGGGTTCATCCATTGGGCTTCCCGTGTGGCCCGGGTACGAGCGCGCCCCCGGATTGAAACGGTGGTTCGGGATCTCCCCGGAATAGTCGCGCTCCTCGGGGTTCGGCAAATCGTGGATGGCGTCCCGGACGGTCCTCCACGGCAGCTCCTCCGGCGGAAAGAGCGAGCCGAGGCGTTCGATCCTCGCCCTCGGCCTCGCGGGAAGAACCGGCGCCTCTTTTTGGGAAACCTCATGCCGCTCCCAGTAATCTTTGCCGACCCATTGATCCCACAGGAGGGCATCCATCGAGTGCGTAGCCTTCGGGAAAGACCATTCGATGTCGAGATCCCCGCGGAACCCGACCATGAACACCCTCTCCCGTTTTTGCGGAACACCATAATCCGCCGCGTTCAAAAGCCGGAACACGACATTGTACGAAAGCCCCCCCTTTCCGCTCGTGTGGTGCTTTTCGAGCCGGGAGAGATGGTCGGTCCACTCCTCGTCCGGTTTCAAAACGATCTCGGGATATGAAACCTGGAGAAGTATGTACTCGAAGGACCGGGCGAAGGATTGGCGCATGAGTCCTTTGACGTTCTCGACGATGACCGCCTTCGGGCGACGCTCCCGCACCGCCCTCACCATCTCCGGGAACATGTCGCGCGAATCAACGCGGCCC
>JBOHBL010000334.1:0-5775 GCA_050698295.1 Rubrobacteraceae bacterium
AGCTTAACGTGAGCGCGAACTGCGTACTCGACCTCGACAGCCTGAAAGTGAGCACGGTCGTCCTCGACGTGCGCGGCAGCGTCCCTGGCCTCGACGAGGAAGGTTTCAGAAGCGCAGCCGAGCAGGCCGAGCAGCTTTGTCCCGTCTCCAACGCCCTCCGCGGCAACGTTGACATCCAGCTAAACACGAGCTTGAGCTAAAAGCGGAACGCTCTTCATTTTGCGCCCGGCCTCCGGGTCGGGCGAGAATTTAAACCGCAATTCGCGCCATCGAATATGCGTCCACGTACTCGCCGTCGCGGAAAGCGAAGCGGCGGTGAGTCCCCTCGACCTCGAAGCCGAACTTTTTATAGAGGGCGATCCCGGCTTCGTTGTCCACGTAGACATGGAGTTCGATGCGGGACAAATTCAGCCAGTTGTCCGCGAGGTCGAGGGCGGCCTCCATGAGCTTCGAGCCGACGCCTTTTCCCTGCCGGTCGTCGCGGACGGCCATGCCGATTTCTCCGACGTGCCGGAACCTCCAGCGGGTTGGAAACGTGTTCAGTGAAATGCTTCCGACGACTTCATCATCGACGACGGCGACGAGGCTAAAGAGGCCGTCGGAAGGCTCCGCGAGCTTCTTGCGCCATGTCTCCTTCGATGGAAGCGGCAATTGCAAAGTTCCGGCCATCGCTTTCGGGCCGGAGAAGATACGGTGGAGGGCTTCGTAGTCTTCCGGTTCGGTATGGCGGATGGTTATCTCCATCGGTCCAGTCTAGCGCAAGGAGAAGCCCCCGCCGCGAAGGGCGGAGGCTTTGTCCACTTGCCTTACGAGGCTACGATCTGCCCGACTTTTCTTCGGCGGGAGTAATGTTCTTCAGTTCCTCCTCGACGTTGGTGAAACCGGTCTGGGCGCGGACGTAGATCTCGTCGTAAGGCGTCTGGCGGCCCTGTTGTTCCTCTTCCTCCTCGCTCTGGCGGCTCAGCTTGGTGCCGATGTAGCCGCCCAGGAAGCCGACTGGCACGGAGATGATGGCCGGACTTTCCAGAGGGAAGATCGCGCCGTCGCCCAGGATGACCGGGCTTATGAGAACCAGTGTGATCGCCGTGAAAAGACCGGAGAGGATCGCGGTGATCGCGCCCAGCGTATTGAAGTTGCGCCAGAAGATCGTCAGCAGGATCACCGGCACGTTCGCGCTCGCCGCGACCGCGAAGGCCAGGGCGACGAGGAACGCCACGTTCTGGTCTTGCGCGAAGATGGCTATGGCTATCGAGCCGACCGCGATGCCGATGGCCGCTATTCGCGCGGCGCGGAACTGCTCCTGCTCGCTCGCCTCGCCGCGGCGGATGACGTTGGTGTAGAAGTCGTGCGCGAATGCCCCCGAGGCCGCGATGACGAGTCCGGCGACCACCGCCACGATGGTCGCGAAGGCCACCGCCGAGATGAAGCCCAAGAAGACCGGGCCGCCGAGCGCACCGGCGAGCTGCGGAGCCGCCAGGTTGCCCGCCGGATTCGCTTCGGCTATCGCGTCCCGCCCGACGAAGAGCGTCGCGCCGTAGCCGATGATCGGGGTCAGGAAGTAGAAGCCGCCGATGATCCAGGTCGCCCAGATGATGGACTGGCGCGCGGATTTGGCGTCCGGGACGGTGAGGAACCGGATCAGGATGTGCGGGAGCCCCGCCGTCCCCAAAACCAGCGCGATGTTCAGCGAGATGACGTCGAGGCCCGGAACGAGTCCCGAGGGCGCCGCCGGTATCACCGCTTCGGGACCCACCTCGGCGCGCACCTCGTTGAAGACCGCGATGGGGTTGAAGTTGAAGCTGGCGAGCACGACAATGGTCAGAACCAGAGACCCGCTTATGAGCAGGAGGGCTTTGATGATCTGGATCCAGGTCGTCGCGATCATGCCTCCCGCCACGATGTAGATGGTCATCAAGATGCCGATGACGATGACCGAGACGTTGTAGGGTATGCCGATCAAAAGCTGCACGAGCGCCCCCGCGCCCACGAGCTGGGCGACCATGTAGAACATGCTTATGGTGATGGTGCTCAAGGCCGCCGACGACCGGACGCTCCGTCGGTTGAAGCGGGCCGCGAGCATGTCGGCGAAGGTGTACTTGCCGAGGTTGCGCATCGGCTCCGCGACGAGCAGCAGCACCACCAAAAACGCCACCAGGAATCCTATGGAAAGGTAGAAGCCCGAGAACCCGGTCAGCGCGATGGCGCCCGCGATGCCCAGAAACGACGCCGCCGATAGGTAGTCGCCCGAGATGGCAAGACCGTTCTGCCAGCCCTTGATCTGCCCTCCCGCGACGTAGTGGGAACTGGTGCCCACGTTCTTCTTGGCGGCCCAGTAGGTGATGCCCAGCGTGAGCCCGACGATTACGATGAAGAAGACAAGGGCGATTACCTGGTCGCTCATGAAGCCTCCACCTCTTCTCCTCTAGCGGCTTGCTCTCGGGATCTGTCCACGAGATCGTCCCACTTGTTCGCCCGGCTCAGGTACAGGTGCATCAGTATCCACGTCATGAAGAACTGCGCATACGCGTAGATGTAAGCCCAGGTGAGCGCGCCGATCACCTCGACGTTCATAAACGTCGTGTAGGCGGCGAGGACGATCAGCAGAAAATAGAACGCGAAGAAGAAGATCGTCGCTGGAATAATGAACTTCTTCCTTTTCTTCCGTAGCTCCTGAAAGGCCGGCGTAAACTCTACCCGACGCCATTCTCTGGCCGTCGTTTCAGCCTTTCTTGCCAGATCATCACTCAAGGCTGCCCCTTTCCCGAACCTGTCAGCTGAAATATCAGCTTAACTTTATCTTTCGACCGACATACTATATATGCACCGCCCGTACACGGTCAACCATATGTATTGGCGCGCCCCGAAAGCCCCCGGCGATAAGTTCGGGGGCTTTTTGCATGATCTTTGTTGTGAGTCGGCTACGCTCTCTCGACTTTGGCACGGCTAACCCGCCGACACCTGTTTCCATCGCTGAGCGCGCGTTTTCATCGCAGGGAGCAGCTCCGGCCAATCATGCAACGTCGCAGGGTCGAAATCCGCGCCGTTCGGCGTCTATGGCAGCATTTCCAGATCCGCGAGATCCTGATAGCGGCCCGAGGCTCGCTTATTTCGCTTCAGGTTTTCGAGGTTGATGAAGTTCGCCGCCGACTCGCCGAGATCGACTTCGACGCGAGATTCATAGCAAACGTCGAACTCCACTCCCGCCAGCGTAGTGAGGATGTCTATGCGGTTTGGGGCGTAGCCGAGCTGGATTATCCGATCCGGTGTGAGGAAGTCTCCGGCTTCGAGTCCCAGTGACCCGAACCCGAAGTCTTCCAAAGCCTCGATCATCCGCGCGGCGTTGTCTTCGTCGCGTCCGATCCAAACATCCATGTCTTTGGTGTACCGGGGATGCCCGTGGAGGGCGACGGCGTAGCCGCCCACTACGAGGTAGCGTACGTCGTTACCGTTTAACGACTCGATAAACTTGCTGAAATCCGGGCTGAGGATCATAGCGCCACCGATGGTATTCCCGGCGTATCTCTTCCAGAGCCGCGAGCCGAGCCTCGTAAGGCTGCCCCCGCCAATCCCCGATGTCCGTCGGCGGTTCTCCGAAGGACGATATCCGCACGACTTTTTTTATCGCCCTCGGGGGATCCATCACTCCTCCGCAACCGCGTCCATGCGACCGAATCGTAACCGGGAGCGCCGCGAAGGCCCGAAGGCTCCGCGACGCTCCATCCGAACTCACGCCTTCTCTATGTTCACCGCGCAGGCTTTTAGCTCGGCGGTCCCTGACTGCGGGTCCACCGCGTTGATGGTCAGGACGTTGGTCGGCACTTGATCCGGGAAGCTGTAACCCATGAAGAGCAACCCCGGCCTCACCCTATCCGTGACGCGGGCCTTTACCGCCTCGACGGTCCCGCGCCGGGAGCTTACCCGCATGAAGTCGCCGTCCTCGATGCCGTGCTTTTCGGCGTCTTCCTCGCAGATCTCCAGCAACTCTTCGTTGTCCTTGACCTTCTTGTAGTCCTGGGTCATCGTGCCCGTGTTGTGGAAGGCCAGACGGCGGCCGGTCGTCAACTGGAACGGGTACTCCTCGTCGGGCATCTCGACGGGGCCTTCGTGGTCCACGGGAGTGAACGGTGCCCGGTTCTTGACTTCCTCGGCCCACAATTCCTCGTGCAGGAATCTGGTGCCCGGCCCTGTTTTCTCCACCACGTCGGTGGTGACGGCCCCGCCTTCGGCGTTCTCGGCGCCTTTGGTGCTCGCCATGAGCTGCTCTTTGGGGGTGTTGTCCGAGATCTCCTCGAAGCTACCGTCCAGGCACGGCCACTGGATGCCGCCGTACTTCTCCAGCCGCTCGTAGCTGATGCCGCTGAACTTGGGCGCGAGGCGGCGCACCTCGTCCCAGACTTCCTCGGCGGTCTCGAAGTTCCAGTCGAACCCCATGCGGTTTGCGATGTCGCGCAGGATCATCACGTCGTCCCTGGCCTCGCCGGGCGGGTCAACGGCCCTGCGAACCCGTTGCACGCGCCGCTCGCTGTTGATGACCGTGCCGTCGGTCTCGGCCCAGCTCGCCGCCGCCGGAAACACCACGTCCGCCATCCGGGCGGTCCTGGTCATGAGGATGTCCTGCACCACCAGGAAGTCCAGGCTCTCGAAGAGCTTCTCGTGCTTGTGCTCGTCGGCGTCGGACTGCGTCGGGTTCTCCCCGATGACGTACATGCACCGGATCTCGCCGTTCGCCACGGCGTCCATCATCTCGGCCTGGTTCCTGCCGACCTTCTCCGGCAGCGGGGATCCCCACACTTCCTCGAACAGCTCATGCGCCTCGGGATCGTCCCACTTCCAGCCGCCGACCATCTTGTCGGGCAAAGCGCCCATGTCGCCGCCGCCCTGCACGTTGTTCTGGCCGCGCAGCGGGTTGAGACCACTTCCGTACTTGCCGACGTGTCCGGTCAGGAGCCCGAGGTCTATGAGCGCGAACACGCCGTCGGCGCCGTTGTGGTGTTCGGTGATGCCGAGCGTCCAGTTGATCGTTGCTTTGTCTGCCGTGGCGTACATCCGGGCCACTTCGCGGATGTCCTCCGCCGGGACGCCCGTGATCTGCTCTGCGTACTCCGGCGTGTAGCCCGCGACCTTCTCTTTGTATGCCTCGAAGCCCTCGGTCGCCCGCTCGACGAACTCTTCGTTGTAAAGGTCCTCCTCGATGATTACGTGGCCCATGGCGTTCGCCAGGGCTATGTCGGTGCCGACGTTGAGGCCAAGCCACTTGTCGGCTTTTTTGACCTGGTCGATCTTGCGCGGGTCGATGACGACCATTTTCGCGCCGTTTTTTATGCCGCGGCGCATGTGGTTGTAGATTATGGGGTGGCACTCCATGGTGTTCGATCCCCAGCAGATTATGACGTCGGTGTCCTCGAACTCCTCATAGGAGGTGGTCGCTCCGCCCGCTCCAAACGTTGCCACCAGACCGGTGACGCTGGCGGCGTGTCAAGCGCGGTTGCATGAGTCTATGTTGCTGTTCCCCAGCACCTGCCGGATGAACTTCCCGGCCAGGTAGTTGAGCTCGTTGTTCGAGCGCGAGGAACTGAACATCCCGAAAGCGCCGGGGCCATATTCGTGCTTGTTCTCACTCATCTTGCTCGACGCGAGGTCCAACGCCTCATCCCACGAAGCCTCCACGAGCTCGCCGTCCTTGCGGATGAGCGGCGTCGTCAGCCGCTTGTCGCTGTAGAGGTGGCGCCATCCCTCGCGGCCCTTGATGCACGCCTCGCCCTTGCTGGACGGGTT
>JBOHBL010000335.1:0-5132 GCA_050698295.1 Rubrobacteraceae bacterium
TCTGACCCGGTGTACGCCGCCGCTTCGTCGGATGGTTTCGGATGGGCCACCGCTTCGCCCTCTTATGCGGCGCCGGATCTCGCCTCGGTTGCGGGACGCGGCATTCTGCTCGCGGCGGATTCTTTCGTCTCCGGGCTCGACGTTTCGGCGGAGGAGGTGGAAGGCGAGGTCCTGCGCGGTCTCGCCGAAGTGGGGCCTTCGCTCCCGCGTCTGAACGCTGCCGGGGTGTGGAGGATGTGCGAGTCCGGGGCGAGAGCCGCCGCCGAGGACGGCCTGATCGAGGAGGAGGACCTCGCGTTTTTCACGTCGTTACCCGGCGATGCGGACGCTCTCGGGCGGCGCGCCGTCTCCGCCGGGGAGCGAGGTTGGACGGATGGGAAGATACGGATCTCTCCGTACGAGACAGGTTCGATCTTCGATTCCGAAAGCGCCGAGTCCCTCGGCCTCGAGCGCGGCCTGTTCGCGGTTGTGGTCGGGGCGAGTTGTGGGGAATTGGGGAGGATCTCGCTTTCTTTGCACCGCGAGCGCATCCACAGCCGGGTGGAGAGCGGGGAGTTCGACTCGCCCCTCGACCTCCCGGCCGCGCCTCTCGAAACGGAAGAGGCGACTGACTTTCTGGCGGCGGTTCGGGCGGCGGCGAACTTCGCGGACGCCCGCGCCGCGCTGCGCGTCTACGCTCTGCGCCGCGTGTTGCGAGAGTTCGCCGGAAACGCGGGGATCCGGGCTTCGTGGAGGGTCGGCGGGGTCGGGGAGCCGGAAGGGCTCGTCGTCCACCGGAAGAACCTCGCGTTCGCGCGAAGAGGAGACGTCCTCGTATCGGGTGGCGTTATTGCGGTTGGGACGGGTACAATGCATGAGAGTGTGCCGCCGTTTGGCGTCGGGGAGACGGAAGGCCCGGGTCCCTGGGAGGAGTCGGGCCTTCTGGAACGGATTGCACGGTTGAGCCCCCTGAAAGAGGAAGGCTGAAGTTGGACTTGCTGATGGTGAGGGATCGGGGAACGGGGCGTTTCCTGTACACCGAGCGGCTCGAGCGCCGTCCGGGCGAGACTCCGTGGGAGTACGTCCGGCGCAGCGTCCGGCGCGAGGCGAAAGTCCGCGAACACTACGGCGACGACGGGATGCAGGTCATCGTCGGTTGGGGCGTCGCCTCCGTCGAGGAATTCCTCGACAACTACCCGGAGTATCGCTCTCACCGCGGACGGGACGAAGTCAGTTGAGCAAAGAGGTTCTCGATAAAATCATCCAGCTCATGACCGCCGCTTTCGGAACGAAGCCATCCAGGCTCGCGACCTGCGTCAGCCGGCCCAGACGGCCTCCGGGTGTAACGAGTTGCGATCCGGCATACACGGCCAATGTCGTCCGTTGCTTTGATGCCGTTCCTCCTTTAGGGACGAAACCTGGAATGACAAGCCCACGTGCTTTAAGCACCTCCAAACCGGGTTTGATGCGTATGGATCACCCCTGGGGGCGCGATGCTTGAAAGCTCTCCTTCATGCGGGCAGGATGCCCGCGCCCCCAGAAGAGAGCAAGCCGTCTTCTCTCGGAGCCAGCCTGGAGATGCTTAGCCGTGGGTGGCTGACGACGCTTCTCCCGCAAGGCGGCGATCTCGCCGCGAAGTTCCTCCACGCGATCCGGTGTCAGGCGTCGGGTTCTCCGACCAGTTGGTCGAGCGTTTGGAGATCCACTCCGTACACGTTGTAGCGTTCGCTGGGTTCGCTCACGGGCTCGAAGCCCGGCAGATCGTCCAGCCCCCGATCCAGCCCGGAGCCGGACTGGACGACCACGTAATCCACGTCGTGGCGGCGCAGGATCTCGACCCCGTTCCGGAGGCTGGTTCCGCCGAAGAACTCCCGCACGTCGAGGGAGCCTTGCGGCACTTCTATCGGGCCGCCCGCCCGCTGCTCCAGCTCGGGAAGGACTTCCAGAACCAGCCCACCCCTCCGGCTGACCACGTTCGCCTCGGAGGAGAAGGCTGGGATCCGGGCGCTTTCGACATCCGGCGCCAGCACGACGACGGGCGACGCCGCCTCGTTCCGAAGCCAGTGGAAGATGGGGTCCGCCGGCTCGACGCCTGCGGATCGGGTTTCTTCCTTGTAGCTCTGTATGAGTTCGACGCCGCTCCTCGCCTGGGGAACAGCCGCGACCGCCAGGGCGGCGACCAGCAAGAGCGGCAGAGCCCGGGCGAGGGGGCGCGTTGGCCGGAACCCGCCGAGGGCGGCTCCCGCGCGGCTCACCACCTCCCAACCGAGCCAGCCCAGAGCGAGGAGGGCCGCCAGGGGTATCGGCCACGCGAGGCGCCAGATCTGGCCGGGGAGGACGACGTTTTCCCCCAGGAACGTGGCTACGGGCGGCGCGTAGACAAGAGCGGTCGTGAGGAGCATCGTTCCCAGGAGCAGTTGCGCCGCCATGCTCCGCCTGAGGCGCCAGAGCAGGAACGGGACTCCCAGGAGGAAGGCGGCGGCTATGGCCGGATCCAGGATCAGCGACGGGTTCATCATGTATGAGCCGTCGGCGAACTCGAAGATGCGCCCCCTGTGCGGCTGAACGAAGATCATGTTCCGCAGCACGTCGGGGTCGCCCGAGTTGATGTCGGAGTCCGCGAGCACATCAGTGAGCGGCGCGCCCGTCGCCACAAAGACGGAGACCGCCGGCACGCCGACGACGGCGAGCCCCGCGAAGCCCATGGCCGACACCCTGCCCCACGCCTCGCGGCTGCGAACGTTGAACGCCAAATACAGGATGCCGAAGCCGGCCATGGATATCCCGATCATCGCCAGTCCCACCGGATGCACGACCATGACGGCGCAACAGACGAACGCGAAGCACAGGAAGTACACCCGTCCTCCGCCTTTGAGGAAGGCCGCGGCGAAGGCGAGGGCCATTGGCAGGAACAGGAATCTGGCGGCCAGCTTGTCCTCTATCAGGCGCTGGGTGAACTCGCCCCCGAAGCTCAGGCGCGTGGCGTCGAGGTGGACCAGGAAGAAGAGCGCGTACAGGCACCCGCAGAAGAGCGCCGCCTTCTCGCTCTCGAAGAGCGCGCGCGCCAGCGCGTAGAAAGCCAGGAGGGCAACCACCACGAGCGCCGGGTTCATGTACGAGAACAGCAGGTCCACGGGGTCTATGCCGGAGATTCTGGAGAGGGCCGCCTGCTCCGCCAGCCAGCCGTTGATCCTGGCCCGCGAGAGGCCGACTTCCTCTCCGAAGTAGGGTTCGGTCGAGGCGAGCCCGCCCCCGCCGAGGTACTCCCGGATCCAGGCCAGGTAGACCCAAATATCCCCGTAGGAACTGGGCGCGTTGAGCTGGCAGATGTAAGCCAGCGCAGCGGCCAGAGCCGCAAACGGAACCCACATCAACCCCCCGCGATCCGAGACGGTGTTGCCGGACTCGGCCGTTCGCTCCCGGCGCAACGCGACGAGCGCCGCGGCCAGCAGGGAAGCGGCGACGAGCGCGCCCGAGGCCCGCAGGTAGGTCTCCAGGCTGCTCTGCAGGATGAGCATTGGCACGCTCAACAGCGCGAAGGCGCCCGTGCTGAGTACGAACGCCGCGGGCAGCGAGGCCGCTCCAGAGAAGTATTCGCCCAAAAACCAGCGCGTGAACAACGCCCCCGGCGCCATAAACAAGACCAGAGCGCTCACCAGCAGAACCTCGGGGAGCGTCGTGAAGGCTCCCCGGAAAGGGCCGACCGCCGCGAAGGCCGCCGCGCCCAGGAGCGCGACGCCGACCTCGAACCATCGCGAACGGGCCTTGCCCACTATCCCGTCTCCTTGCAGAGGCTACGTTCCCTTCTCTCGGACGGGTGGAGTCGAAGCCGCCGTCCGGACGGGCCGGATCTAGGCTCGTCAACAACGCCGGCCATCCGCTCCGCTCTCAATTTTCCGGTTCCACCACCTCGACGGCGTCGCTGGCGTCGAGTTCCCGGCCCGAGCGGTCTTTTGCCCGCGCGCCGACGTATGGCTCGGAGGTTCGCAGGGTGATGGCGGTCTCGAAGCCGTCGCGAGGGGCGGACCCGACGGACTCCAGCAGGCCGGGGGCGGGGCCGGCCAGCACTTCCCAGTTGGCGACCTCCGTGGCGCCGTTCCAACTGACGTAGAGTGTCGCCTCGTCGTCGGACTCGCGCTCGGCCGCCACGGCGGGGCCGTCTTCGGGCTGCCCGCTCCACGGGAAGCGGTACGCCCGGTATGTCTCGGACCCCTCGTTGGCTCCGGGTGACAGGCTGGCGCTGAAGATCGTCTCGCCGTCGCTCGTTGTCTCGGAGAAGACCGGCTCCCAGCCCCAGCCGAGAAAAACGTTGCCGTTCGGCAGCGTCTGCATGTTGGCCTGGTTGACGGAGAGCAGTTCGTCGGGGTGGGTGTACTCGCGCGCGAGTTCGGCGGTCATCTCGTCTTCGTCGAGGTCGAGCACGATGCCGCGGGATTCCTCGTACAGCCTTTCGTCGCCGTTGTCGAAGATCGTGAGGGTCCCGTCTTCCCGGCGGCGGGCGTCGTGCTGGTAGCGGGTTCGGGCGCCCTCGCCCATCTCGAAGTCGCTCCTCTTGCCGCCGAGACGCCATATGACCTCGCCGGCCTCGCGGTCGGTCTTGTAGACGGCGAAGGTCCTGCGGGAGGAGACGAGCAGGTTGCCGTCGAGATCCACGTCAACGGAGTTGATGTGGAAATAGTCGAAGGGGGCTCCGTCATCCTCCGACCGGTCGGCGTAGGTCTCCTCGACGGCGACGTGGTCGAGGCTGTGCCACTCGAAGAGCACCTCGCCGGTCTCGATGTCCACCTCCTGGACTATGCCGTCTATCACCTCGTCGTCCTCCGAGCCGCCGACCGAGGTCAGGTTCGCGCGCGTCGGGTTGTAGATCGTGAACAGCGCGGTGTCGCGCGGGGTGATGAGTAGCTCGTGGTGGTCCGACTGGTAGCCGTTGCCCGCGCGGATGCGGGCCACCTCGCGGTAGGAGGTGTCGAGGACGGTCCACTCGCCGCGGCCGTATCCAGCAGCGACCGAACCCTCCCACCAGGTGATCACCGTCTCTCCCCGGTAGCTCTGCGCCTTGAAGTCCATCGAGTAATCGCCCTCGTTTCGCACAGGCCGGAACCACACCGGCTGCCCGTCATTGTCCACGATCATCGGCCCGAACTGCGCTTCTC
>JBOHBL010000336.1:0-1199 GCA_050698295.1 Rubrobacteraceae bacterium
GACGGCACGGCGCTCTTCAACCCGAATCGGGAGTACCGCCCGGATTGGGACTCGAAGCAGGTGCCGGGCCTCTCGATCCCGTACCCGGCCGCCCTCGGCGACTACAAGGAAGGCCTGACGCTCGCCTACCCTCCCGCGAGCGCGACCCAGTCCGCGCCCGGCCAACCCCCGATGATGGCTCCGTCCGGCGGCGAGCCGCCAAAGCCTCCCAACCGGTAACGCGCCGTTCGGCCGCCGGAGCGCCGAGGCGGCAGTGCCCGCCGGGTAAGTGTGACGACGCAACGAGCGTCTTGGAGGAGCAGAGCCGCCCAAAAAGCGGGGAGCGAGAGATCCGGCTCGAGGAGCGGCTCCAGCCTCCTTCGCGCGCGCATCCGTTCGGGCCTGACCACCTTGGACTGGACCTCTTCGCGCGCGTCATCGTCGTGACACCCGTCTCGCTGGCGCTCGGCCTGACGGCGGCCGCCGTCTCACTCGTCCTGGGCTTCACGGCCGGCGGCTTCGCGGGCTACCCCGGAGAGCGCCGACCTCCTGCTCTCCCGTTTCGTCGAGGTCGTGCTCTGCTTCTGCCTCCCTCGCCCGCGGCCATCATCCTGGCGATCGGCCCGACGATCTGGCCGTCCGACGCGCGGGCCGAGATTCTGAAGGCCCGCAACCTCGAAGGAGGCGTGGTGGATGGCGGAGCTTGAACTTCAAGTGCGCCTGTGACAGAGTCCCACTCAGACTCGGACTCAAGAGCGGAGGGTACTCATGTCCTCCCTGAAGCGTTGGGTGAATCTCGGATCCAAGCTTCTTTCGCTTTGGTTCGTCGCCGCTCCGCTTCTCGCCTTTCAACCAGCGTCTTCCCCTTATCAGTTCGTGATCCGCCAAGGCAGCTCCGCCGTCTTTCACGATCGGCTACAGCCGGATTACCACGCTTCGAACTGCGTCAGCGGCTCACCCAACTGGGAGTGCCCCTGCACGGCCGGCTACTTCGGGGCCGGCGACGCGGCGGCTCCCATCCTCCGGGTCGTTAGCCGCACGCCGTCGAGTTCGAACGAGATTGTCACTCTCGACATCGAATACCTCGCCTTCAACGCCTTCTGCATCACCCCGGACGCCAACAATATCAACCGTCCGTTCGCCACGAACTACTACGTCCAGCTCATGCAGGTGAACGCCGACGGCAGCGAATCACCCCTCTTCCAGTTCGACCCTTATTA
>JBOHBL010000337.1:0-8850 GCA_050698295.1 Rubrobacteraceae bacterium
CAGTACCATCCCGAGTCAAGTCCAGGTCCCAGGGATTCCGGGTACCTCTTCGAGGAGTTCGTGCAGGACATCTCGCAGAAGGCGCGGGCCTAGCGTGCCGCGTCGCGACGACATCTCCAGCATCCTCATCATCGGCTCGGGCCCGATCGTGATCGGGCAGGCCGCCGAGTTCGATTACTCGGGCACGCAAGCCTGCCACGCCCTGCGCGAGGAAGGCTACCGCATCATCCTCGTCAACTCGAACCCCGCCACGATCATGACCGACCCGGAAGTCGCGGACGTGACTTACGTCGAACCCCTCACGGTCGAGGTCGTCTCGGAGATCGTCCGCAAGGAACGCCCCGACGCGCTTCTCCCGACGCTCGGCGGGCAAACCGCTCTCAACCTCGCGGTAGACCTTCACGAAGCCGGAGTCCTCGCTGAATGCGGCGTCGAACTTCTCGGAGCCTCCATCGAGTCCATCCGGAAGGCCGAGGACCGCCAGCTCTTCCGCGACGCGATGGAGCGCATCGGGCTGAAAGTCCCCGAGAGCCGGGTCGTCAAGAGCTACGCCGAAGCAGCGGAACTCGCCGGACGCATAGGCTTCCCGCTCATCATCCGCCCGAGCTTCACGCTGGGAGGAAAAGGCGGTGCCATCGCCCACGACCATCGCGAACTCCGCCGGACGGTCGAGGACGGCATCGACGCGAGCCCCATAAACCGCGTCCTCGTCGAAAAGAGCGTCGCCGGCTGGAAAGAGTTCGAACTCGAAGTCATGCGCGACCTCTCAGATAACGTCGTCATCATCTGCTCCATCGAAAACGTGGACCCCATGGGCATCCACACCGGCGACTCCATCACCGTCGCCCCCGCCCAAACCCTCTCCGACCGCCAGTACCAAACCCTCCGTACCGCTTCTATACGCATAATACGCGAGATTGGGGTATCGACGGGAGGATCGAACATCCAGTTCGCGGTGGACCCGGAGAGCGACGAGTATTACGTGATCGAGATGAACCCGAGGGTGAGCCGGTCGAGCGCGTTGGCGAGCAAAGCCACGGGCTTCCCGATAGCCAAGATCGCCGCGAAGCTCGCCGTCGGGTACTCGCTCGATGAGATCCCAAACGACATCACCGAGGCGACCCCCGCCTCCTTCGAGCCGGCGTTGGATTACGTCGTGACGAAAATACCCCGCTTCGCCTTCGAGAAGTTCCCTGGCACGGCGCCGTTGCTCACGACCCGGATGCACTCCGTCGGCGAGGTCATGGCGATAGGCCGGACCTTCACTGAGAGTTTACTCAAAGCTATAGCTTCGCTCGAAGTGGAGACACGCGACGTTCAACCGCGGCTCGACGAGCCGAGTCCGTACAGGATCCTCGCGGTCTTCGAAGCTCTGAGAGCCGGCATGAACATACCCGACATCCACGCTCGAACCCGCATCGACCCCTTCTTCATCGCCTCCATAGCGCGAATAGTCGCCGCCGAGGGCTCGATATCGAGCCGCTTCGACACCGAGGAGCTTCGCGAGCTGAAGCGAATCGGCCTGACGGACGAGGCCCTGGCCTCCGCCTCCGGCACCTCGACCGAGGTGGTGCGCGGCGTGAGGCAGGCGCTCGGCGTCACTCCGACGTACAAGTCCGTGGACACCTGCGCCGGAGAGTTCCCGGCTCGGACGCCATACTACTACTCGACCTACGAAATAGAAGACGAGGTCGAGCGCGGAGAGGAGCCGTCCGTCGTCGTGCTCGGGAGCGGGCCGAACAGGATCGGGCAAGGGATCGAGTTCGATTACGCCTGTGTACACGCGAGCTACGCCCTTATAGAAAGCGGCTACGACGCCGTGATGGTCAACTCCAACCCCGAGACGGTCTCCACGGATTACGACACCTCCACGCGCCTCTACTTCGAGCCGTTGTCCGCGGAACACGTCCTCGAAGTCATCCGGCGCGAGGAGCCGGAGGGCGTCATCCTCCAGTTCGGGGGCCAGAGCCCGCTGAAACTGGCGCGGGAGCTGGAAAAAGCGGGCGCGAAGATACTCGGCACCTCCCCCGACGCCATCGACCTCGCCGAAGACCGTTCCCGTTTCGGCAGGCTCATGGCCGAACTCGACATCCCGCACCCCGACTTCGGGACCGCGACGACAGCCGATGAGGCGAGATCCGTCGCGAGAGAACTCGGTTATCCGGTCGTCGTTCGTCCTTCGTACGTGCTCGGCGGCCGTCGGATGGAGATCGTCTACAACGACGAAGACCTGGATCTGTACCTGCGCTCGAGCGTGAACACCAGTCCCGAGCATCCGATCCTCATCGACAAGTTCATGGAAGCTTACGTCGAGGTAGACGTTGACGCCGTATCCGACGGTGAGGACGTGTACATCGGCGGGATCATGGAGCACGTCGAGGAGGCGGGGGTGCATTCGGGGGATTCGTCGTGTGTAGCGCCGCCGATCACTTTGCGGAGGGCGCTCGTCGAGAAGATCGAGGACTATACGAGGCGGCTGGCTCTCGCCATCGGGGTGGTGGGACTCATGAACATCCAGTTCGTGGTGAGGGGGGACAACGTGCTCGTGATCGAGTGCAACCCGAGAGCTTCGCGGACGGTGCCGTTCATCTCGAAGGCCACGGGAGTGCCTCTGGCGAAGGTGGCGACTCGCGTTCTGGTCGGGGAGAAGTTGCGGGACATGAACTTGCGGGCTTCGCAGAACGGGCGTTTCTCCGTGAAGGCGCCGGTCTTCCCGTTCGACCGGTTCGCCGAGGCCGATCCTTTGCTCGGGCCGGAGATGCGTTCGACGGGTGAGGCGATGGGCATAGACCGCTCGTTCGGGGGGGCGTTCGCGAAGGCATTGATTGCGGCGGGACAGAAGCTGCCCGAGAGCGGGAGGGTTTACATATCCGTCGCGGATCGGGACAAGCGGGCCGTGGTGCTCATAGCGCGGGCGTTTGCGGACCTCGGGTTCGAGATATCGGCGAGCGAAGGGACGGCGGAGGTGCTTCAGAACAACGGGCTTCCGGTGAGTGTTGTGCCGAAGATCGGGGAGTTGGGCGGCGACGTTCTCGGCATGATCGAGGCGGGAGAGGTGGACTTGATCGTGAACACTCCGTGGGGACGCGGGGCGAGGACGGACGGATACCTCATCCGGCGCAAGGCCCTGACCCTCGGCGTCCCGTGCATCACGACGCTCGCGGCGGCCACGGCTGCGATACAGGGGATAGAAGCCGGGATCCGAGGCCAGACCCGAAGCGTGAACTCCCTCCAGAACCTCTACACCGCGAAGCTTTCATGAACCCACGGCTAAAGCGCGCGCGGGATTGCCGCTGGAGAATCAGAGGGCGCATGACCAACGCTCTCATTCTCCGCGACGATGGGACGCATGAAACCGCCCCTCCTGCCGATGTTCACGGCGGCGTTGGCATCAGCGGGAGCCGCGTGCCCGCACGAGTCGCACACAAAGTCGTCTCTGCTCTTGCGGTTTGTCTTCTCGCAATGGCCGCACTTAGAACAGGCGCGAGAGGTGTCGCGCGGGTCGACCGTCCTCACGGCGACTCCGGCGAGACGCGCCTTGTACTCGATGAAGAACCTCAACTCGCCGAAAGCCCACTTGCCGTGCCTCGATCTGCGCGACCTCCTAACGTTACTCACAGTTCTCGCCGTGATGCCTGTGAGGTCTTCGAGGCTGATCCCCCTGTTCGTTCCGGCGGCTTTCGACACCAGCCGCTTCGAGACGCAATGGTTCACGTCGCGCTTCATTCGCCGCTCTCGTTTGGCGAGCTTCTTCAGATGGCGCTTCGCGCTCTTCGTTCCCGCCGCCTGAAGTTTGCTTCGGATTCGCTCGTAGCGTTTGCGCGACTTCTCTACGCGCCCGCCGGAGTGCGCCTCGCCGTCGGAGTCCGTCGCCAGAGACGCGATGCCGAGGTCTACGCCGAGCCAGTCCTCCGGCTCGCCGGGAGGCGGCTCTTCGACTTCGACCGTCGCGAGCAGATAGAACTTCCCGTCCCGGTACACGAGGTCGGATTCACCACGTCGGTTCTTGAGCATCTCGCGGGCGCGTTCGTCGCAGGTGAACGCTATGCGCTGGCGATGCGGATCCGCGACCGTCCAGATGGACACTTCGGAGATTTCCGCTCTCCACGAAAGGATGCGGTCGTCGTAGGCGATGGAGCCGAATTTCCGGTACGTCCTCCTGGTCTTATTGTCGAGGCGGTAGGAGTCGGCGACCTTGCGAATCGCCTGTATAGCCGCCTGCGCGCTCAAGGAAAACCGCGCCTTCACCTCGTGGTAGCAGAGTTTCTGGAGGGCGTGCTTTCCGAACACCCGCTCTTCGAACGCCACCTCGGAGACGTAGTTCGAGGCGGCGTTGGAGCGGCGAAGCGTCTCGCGCAGTATGTCGGCTTGCTCGCTGGAGGGAAGAAGTTTCACGGCGGCCGTCAGTTTCATCATGGCGAGAAGTGTGCCACAGAAAGGAGCTTTTGTTATGTACATACGCGGGTGCGGGACAATTCCTCCCACCCTTGAAAGGCGTGGGATTCCTTGCCCACAAGTTCTTTGAAGTTCCACACCGTCGAGATCGAGGAGACGAAGACGCTCGGACGATACGTCCTCCTCCGCTACCGCTGGAATGGTCCCGCCGAACCCGGACAGTTCGTCATGGCCCGAGCCGCCGGGCATCCCGCGACATTCGCCCCCTTCCTCGCCCGTCCTTTCTCCTTCTGCGATTTCGACGGCGAGATCGCGAGCCTCCTCTTCGAGGTGCGGGGAAGAGGAACGGAGTTGCTCGCGGAGGCCGAAGACCGGATCGAAGTGAGCGCGCCGCTCGGAAAAGGGTTTCGGGTGAATGGGAAGGCCGGACGGACCGGGCTGCTCGGAGGGGGTGTCGGAGTCGCGCCGTTCAAGTTCCTCTCCCGCAGGCTCGAAGAGCGTGGCATCGAACACGACATCGCCCTCGGCTTCGCGGACGAGAGTTTCGCCGGAGTAGCGGAGGACTTTCCGGGGGCTCGAATCTCGACGATGGATGGCTCTCTCGGCGTCTCCGGGACGGTGCTCGATGCGGTGGGGGATCTCTCCAAATACTCCGCGATATACGCTTGCGGCCCGAATGCGATGCTCGCGGCGGTGAAAGGGGCGGCGAGAGGCATCGAACTCTGCCAGCTTTCCGTCGAGGAGAGGATGGGGTGCGGCAACGGCTCGTGCAACGGGTGCGTCGTCCCGACAAAGAAAGGCTACGTCCGCTCGTGCATCGAAGGTCCCGTCTTCGACGCGGAGGTCCTCGCATGGTGATGGAGAAAAAAAAGACGGACGTGGACCTCTCCGTCGAGCTTTTCGGGAGACGGCTCGAAACTCCTCTCATGCCCGCCTCGGGAACGCTTTCCAGAGAAGCCCTCGAAGAAACGCGAGGCGTCTACGGCGCGATCCTGCCGAAGACGACCACACCGCGTCCGAGAGACGGGAACCCCACGCCGCGCATCGCCGAGGCGCCCGCCGGGATGGTCAACTCCATCGGGCTTCAAAACCCCGGGGTCGAGGAGTTCATGAACAACCTCGACGACTTCGACCTCGGAGTCCCGGTCTTCGTCTCCGTCGCGGGCGAGACGGTGGACGAGTTCGCGGAACTCTGCGAGCGTATCTCCGCCGACGAGCGCGTATTCGCCATCGAACTCAACCTCTCGTGTCCGAACGTCGAACACGGCGGCCTGACTTTCTGCGCCGGGCCTTCGTCGGTCGAGGAAGTCGTCTCGATTTGCCGGGAAGCCTCGGTCAAACCCATCTCCGCGAAGCTCACGTTCGAGGGCGTCGTCGAGAACGCTCTCGCCGCCGAGGCCGCCGGGGCCGACGCCCTCACGGTGATGAACACGATACCGGCCCTCGCGGTGGACGCGGACGCTCGGAAGGTTCTCGTCAAAGGCGGGCTCTCGGGACCGGCGATCAAACCCGTTGCGTTGCGGGCCGTCTACGACGTGTCGGGGGTGGTGGATGTTCCGGTCATCGCAAGTGGGGGGGTGTCTTCGGGCGTGGACGTGGCCGAGTTCATGCTCGCCGGGGCGACTGCGGCGCAGGTCGGGACGGTGAGTTTCATCAGGGAGCCGAGGGAAATTTTGGGCGAGTTCGCGGATTACCTGCGGAGATCAGGCCACGCCGCTTCGGACTTGACGGGAGGACTGCGGGGCGTCGAGTCAACATGGTGAGCGGCGGTTAGGGTCCACCTCGACCGCGGCTATCGGTGGTTTGTTGGATCGGTCTGGAGCGTGCCTGCTGAGCAATCGGCTCCGCATTGCGGCCAGGATGGCCGCACCCTCAGGGAAGAGGAGTGAAGATGACCTCGCTCCTCCGTCATCTGGCGGAGAGTTCGAAGGGAAGGATGAGGAGCGACACTCTTTGCATTACTTCGGCCATGTCCGCATCGCCTGCGCGGCTGCGGGGTGTACTTGCTCCTCGAGAAGCGCCGCCAGTTGCGGGTCCGTCAGCTCGCCCTCGTGTGTCGTGAACGCCCGGTGCAACCGCCGCAGGGCACCAACTCCCGCGGCGTCGTGGATGCTTTTGGCAGCGACGACCAATCCGAACTGGTACCACACGTAATTCTCCACGCCGACGTAGAGCCTCTCGAAGTCGTCCAACGAGCGATGCTGTACCCTGTCCCTCGGCAGCGACATCATCCGTTTGGGGAGGGTGAGCCACATTGGAAGCAGATCCGGCTCTCGCTCGATGATATAGGCGTGGAGGCAGAAGTTGGCGAAGAGTTCCGTCAGCCAGAGCCTGGGGAATCTGAACGGCACCTGCTCGTGGAAGAGGTGGCCGAGTTCGTGGACGACGAGCAGATCCGCGAACGGAGCGATGTCGATCCGACCATCCACGACGCCGTAGACGGCCTCCGCCTCGGCGCGCTGCGCGGGGGTGAGGACATCGTCCAGCATCCTGACGACACCCTGCCAGAAGTCGGCGGGTTTCTCTCCGACGATGAGTGATTCGCTTCCGTCGGTGTGAAGCATGCCGTACATTGGGAAGGCGGCGTGCTCCTCCCAGTCCTCGGGAGAGAGCGCCAGCAGGCGAAGCGCCGGATCGAACTCCAGCACGCCCTTGAGGTAGTGGTGTGCCCGCTCGCAACGCGCGGCGACCTGCTCCGCCCGCGTTTGAGCGCCGGCGCTGAACAGCACGGGGAAGGAATAGCCCTCCATGCGCTCAAGCGAAGAACGTTGTTTCGTAGTCATCGAGACCTCCTTGCTCGGGACTTGTCTCCCAGGTTCGTTTATCGATATTCGTTTCCGCTCTCCTTCAGCCGTTGCGCGTGGTACTGGCGTAACTGGCGCACCCTGCCTTCGTGGTAGAAGCAGACGATCGAGATGGCTGGAGGGCAGTGGAAGGGGTCGTCGCGCGGGTTCTCGAAGTCGGCCTCAACCACGGTCACGTCCTTGCCGGCGATCACGTTCGTCGGGTGCATCTTTACGCCGGCCTGGAAATCTTCTTCTATGCCCTGGACGAAGAACCCGATTCCGCGGAGAACGTTCCCGTCTCCGAAGAACATCTCAAGGTCGTCCGAGAAGATGCTGGCGTACATCTCGTGGTCCCGCTTCCGGTTACCCAGATCGAAGGCCTCGGCGAAGAAGCGTTGTTGGGACTCCGTGATACGGCGGGCCTCGTCGTGGGCGAGCCCCGCCGTCTCGAGCAGGGCCTCGGCCAGCTTGATCTTGGCCGCGTTCAACCGGCTCTTCACCGTCCCCACAGGAACGCCGAGGATCGCCGATATCT
The DNA here is from genome assembly GCA_050698295.1 of Rubrobacteraceae bacterium. Lineage (GTDB taxonomy): Bacteria > Actinomycetota > Rubrobacteria > Rubrobacterales > Rubrobacteraceae > JACCWD01. Next base: position 7,717 of record JBOHBL010000337.1, read on the forward strand.
CCTCGTAGGAAGCATAGCTCCCGAAGTAGCGGAGCATAGCCGTCACCCGCAGGGGTTCGGGAAGTTGTCCAAGCGCCGTCCAGACCCACTCGCGCATCGCCAGGCGGTCTATGGCCTCCTCGACTGAGGATTCGAAACTATGTTCGAGGCGGCGAGGCATCTCGTCGAAGAGGATGTCTCCGCGGTCCTCGCGCATCCGCATGAGACAGACGTTTCTGAGGATCGCGTGCAGCCAGCCGCCGACGGCCTCGGGTTCGCGGAGGAGATCGAGCTTCCGAAGCGCGATGAGGAAGGTCTCCTGCACGGCGTCCTGCGCCTGCGGACCATGCCCCGACAAACGCAATGCCCGTCCGTAGAGCGACGCCCGGTAGCTCTCCAAGAGCACTCCGAGACTCGCCACGTCGCCCCTACGGGCCGCCCGGACGAGCTGCGCGTCACCCGGCTGCGCGTGGTGGCTATTCGTTGTTCTCATACCTGCCATCATATAGAGAAGATGCTCTGGAGCGGCGAAATGTTCGAGGGATCGCCGCTCCGGAAAGATAAATCTACCCTTCCGCCGCCTGAAGACCTCTCATGCCTTCGGCTCTACGTTCTGGTTGACGCGGAAGAGGTTGTCCGGGTCGTACTTGTTTTTGATCTCCGCCAGCCGCTCGTAGTTGTCGCGGTAGGTGGCCTTTACGCGGTCCCGGCCCTCGTCCATCATGAAGTTGACGTACGCGCCTCCGGCCGAGTGCGGATGCAGAGCCTCCCAGTACGAGACCGTCCAGTCTTTGATGATTCCGGCGTTCGCGGGGTCGGGGTCCACGCCGACGATCACCTCGGCCCACCTCGCCTCGCGGTAGCTGAAAGCGGTGTCGTTCTTACCAACCCGATGCGCCGCTCCGTCTATCGGGTAGAGGTGCATGGTTGACTGCCAGGTCGGGAGCCGCGAGCCGTGCTCGACGTGACGTTCGATCGCTTCGCCGCTCAACTCGTTGACGAAATCCGCCCTCCAGTACCATTGCAACCCCGGCGGATAGAGCGCGTCGAAGGCGCTTTGAAGAGCCGGATAAGGCATTTCCTGCACGCCGTGCAAAGCCGGAGGGCCGAACTCTCTCACCGGCGCGAACACTTCGTCGGCCTTCTCCTCGGGTC
>JBOHBL010000338.1:0-1810 GCA_050698295.1 Rubrobacteraceae bacterium
ACCGTAGGGTCCACGAAGTTCTTAAGGGTACGTAGGGACCTGCCACGGTCACGAGATGATAGGAGGTCGGTGTCCAATGATCGAGCGTCTCACTCGACGAGCCCGCGAAGCGATAACTGCGGCACAAGAGGAGGCCAGCAGCTTCAACCACGACTACGTTGGCACCGGGCATCTGCTACTTGGACTGTTGCAAGGAGGGGGCGGAGGGGCAGCCCGGGTACTCGCAGCCTCCGGAGTGGAGACGGAAGCGGCAAGAAGCCGGCTGGCTGCAATCGTCGGTTACGGGGAGGAAGACACGCCCGCCAAACCGTTTGCCCCGCCATTGAAGGAGGCACTAAAGACGGCGCTTCAGGAAGCACGGAGGCTAGGTCACGGCCAAGTTGACACTGAGCACCTGCTACTCGCGCTGGTCAGCGAATCCGAGGGGGTTGCCGCCAAGATACTGGCAGATCTGGAGGTCGACAGGAAGGCACTCCGCGCGCAGGTATGGTTACTGATACGCGAAAATAGCAGCGGTAATCTCCCAAAAGATGAAAGGGAGAGCCGATAGGTACTAGACGCCACCGAAAAGCACCGAGGAAGTGCAATTTTGCGTCGATGATCGGCTTCCGGCATAACTCGGATACGGTGTTTGAGTGCTCACCCATGCGTAGGTCGAGGCGCGTATAGGGCTTGCGCATCGCGTAAAGCGCGGCGCTCCGTCCGCTGCGGGTACTTATGGCGCCGCCGAGCTTCCCAGAAGCGGGGTCGCGGACGAAGATGGAGAGTGGATAGTTCGAGCGAGGATTCGTCACCAGGCTTCCTTGTCCCTCATCTACTTGAAGAGGAGCGTCAGGAATACCACGATAAAGATAGCCAGCAGTATCAGGGTACAAGGCCAAAGACGAGCGAAAGGTCCATTCCAAGATCTGAAAGACAAGGTTCACGACGCACCTCCTCAAGCTCGGATCGAGCCTTCTCCTTCGATCGCCGCGGAAAGCGAAGTTCCGGCTATCTGAAGAGGTCTCTTTCGGGGTCCATGACGAGGTCTTTGGCGGAGCCGGGGGTGGGATCGTATGGGTATCCGCGAACTATGGCCGCCGGAACTCCGTCGGTCTTGTTCATGACGAGTTCGGAGGCCGAGGCGAGTTCGTCGGCGACGGCGAGGACGCTCGCTTCGAGGGAGTATCCGTGTGGGTCGTTCGTGCCGCGGTAGTCCACGAAAGGGTTCATCCCCGCGACACCGATGGCGACGTTCGTGATGCCGTTGCGCCACGGACGACCGAAGGAGTCGGAGACGACGACGGGGACGTGGAGGCTGATTCTCTCTCGCAAACGGTCGTGGATGAGGCGCGCCGAGGCGTCCGGGTCTTCGGGAAGGAGACATACGGCGTCGTTTCCGGGAACGTTCGAGGCGTCCACTCCGGCGTTCGCGCACACGAAGCCGTGACGCGTCTCGGAGATGATGACGCCGCGGTCCATCTTCACTATGCGCTTCGACTCGCGCAGCACGACCTCGACTTGTCTGGGGTCTTTGTCGAAGCGGGAAGCAAAGTCCTCCGCGAGCGCGGAAGGCTCGATGGAGGTGAGATCCACGATCCGTCCCTCGGCCTTGCTCGCGATTTTGTGCGTCACGACGAGGATGTCGCCGGGTCGGAGGAAGCCACCGGCGGCCTCGAAGAGCATCTCCGGGAGGTCGGTGTCGGGACGGACCTCGGGGACGCCTTCGACGGGGATGACCTCGACGATGTCGCTCACGCTGTGATTGCCGTCTCTGACACAGCGGTAAAAGGTACCATCTCGGAGGGTTCAACGCGCAAACGGAGGGCGG
>JBOHBL010000339.1:0-10655 GCA_050698295.1 Rubrobacteraceae bacterium
GCTTGATCCTCTGGCTCGACGCGCAACTCTCTCCTCATCTGGCGCGATGGATTTCGACCGAATTCGAGGTCGAGGCGAAGCCGATCCGCGGACGAGCCGCTTGTGGAAATCTCCGAGAGGCTTTGAAGCGCGTTGTAAAATCTGCTTTCGAGTCTTTGTGTTTGAAAGGCGGTAATCATGACCGAGAACGGAAGATATGAAGTCGCAACGTTCGGGGGTGGATGCTTCTGGTGCGTCGAAGCGGTCTTTAAAGAGCTTCGCGGCGTCGAGAAGGTCGAGTCCGGGTACTCGGGCGGCCACGTGGAGAACCCAACGTACCGGCAGGCGTGTTCCGGGACGACGGGACACATCGAGGTTGTGCAGGTGACTTTCGATCCCGAAGAAATTTCTTTCCGGGACATCCTCTCGGTCTTCTTCGCGACCCACGACCCTACGACGAAGGACCGGCAGGGCGCGGACGTCGGGCCGCAGTACCGTTCGGCGGTGCTGTACCACGACGAGGACCAGAAGAGAGTGGCCGAGGAACTCATCGCGGAGCTTGAGGCCGATGGAATCTGGAACGCGCCCATAGTCACCGAAGTCACGCCGTTCGAGAAGTTTTACGTCGCCGAGGACTACCACCAGGATTACTTCGAGAACAACCCCGGACAGCCGTACTGTCAGGTCATCATCGCGCCGAAGGTCGCCAAGTTCCGTAAGGAGAATCTGGAGCGTCTGAAGGCGTAAAATCTATCTCCCCGCGCCGTTCTCACCGAGGAAATCGAAGAGGTCCACCTCGTCCCGGCCTTCCCGAAGCGCCTCGATGAGTTCCACGAGTTTGCCCATCCGCACCCTCATGCCGCCCTCGCTCGCCGGGGGCGGGTTGATGGCGATGTGCTCGACGTGATCCCGCGCAGCCTCCAGCGTCTCGATCAGCCCCGCCGTCGAGACTTCCACCGGAGAGAACTCCTCTCGGAGTCCCGTGGAATCCAGAAAAGCCGCGGCCTTGTCGCGGGAATCGAACAGCGGAATCGCGGAGCGGTCGGAGACCACCACCGCGAGCGGAAGCGAGTCAGGGCTTCCACCCTCGAAAAGCAGGATGTACGGTTGCTTCGGCGGTTCCGTGGAAGCCGTCAATGGCCCGGAGGCGGCGCCATCGTGACGAGGAGGACGAGTTCGTCGCCCGTTTCGTTGCGGACCCCGTGCGGCGCTCCCGACTTCGCGATGACCGCGTCGCCTTCGCCGAGGTCTCTCTCTTCCTCCCCGACGGTGAACCGCCCCGTCCCCCGAAGTACGAAATAGACCTTATCCGAGCCGTCGTGCGAATGGACTTTCTGCGCCTGACCCGGCAGCAAACAGTACGCATCGTAGAAAAGTTTGTCGGAGTCGAAGAAGCTGTTTTTCTTCATCTTCTCCTTGGAGAAGGAGATGTTCTCGTCGATGTTTTTGGAGTCCATGACGTTCCTTTCGGATTTATGCGATTGCCGACGCGAGGTCTTTCGGGAACTCTGTCAGATTCCGACAACCATCTTTGGTGACGACGACGAGGTCTTCGATGCGGACGCCGCCGAGTTTCGGGTCGTAGACGCCCGGCTCGACGGTCACGACATCGCCAGGTTTCAACTCCACGTCCTGGGTGCCCAGGCTCGGACCTTCGTGGAGTTCGAGGCCGACGCCGTGGCCGGTGCCGTGGAAAAAGCCTTCGGTGAGGGGTTTGCCTTCTTCCTGATCGTGGTGGATGGTCTTGTAGCCCGCTTCGTGGAGGACTTCGGAAACCTTTTCGTGGACATCCTTGCCGGCCACTCCGGCCCGGATCATGCCGAGCGCGACGTTTTGCGCCTCCAGCACCGCGTCGTACATTTTTCGAACTTCCTCGCTCGGCTCGCCTTTTACAAACGTCCGGGTCATGTCGGCGTAGTAGCGACTCTTCGCGCTCGAAGGGAAGATGTCGAGGATGATGGTCTCGTTGGCTTTGAGTGCTCCGCTGCCCCTCTCATGCGGGTCGGCGGCCTGCGGACCGCCGGCGGCGATGGTGTTCACCGCGATAAAGCCGCGCCGGAGGAGATACACGTCGATCTCGGCCCGAAGCACTTCACTCGTCAGCGTCTCGCCGCGCCAGAGGAGTGTGCCGTCGCTCGATACCTCCGATTCCTTCAACACATCGACGGCGTGGCGACACGACTCCTCGGTGGCTCTCTGGGCTTCTTCGATGTGCGAAATTTCCTCTTCCGTCTTTTGCCTTCTGAGTCCCGTGAAGAGTTTGGCGTTCGGACTCACCTCTATGCCGCGTTTGCGGAGCTCGTCGGCGTGGATGACGCCGAGGTTCGCCGGGACGGTGACGGAGGTCGCGCCGAGCTTCTTCAGGAGGTCCGCCGTCGCGGCTCCGAGCGCGCTGCCTTCGCCCGCCAGTTCTCTTGCGAGCGCCTTCAGGCCCAGTTCTTCGAAGGAGATCAACTCGTCCACGTTCGCCTGTTTTCGGGCGCGCCCGTATTCGAGGGAGGAGACGGCGAGGTATTTTTTCCCGTTTACGCGGGCGCAGATCACCGCATCGGGCGCGAGGAACCCCGAGAGGTGATAAGCCGCCGCATCGTGTTCGGGCGCCCCGATGACGAGGAGGTCTGCTTGCTTGTTGCCCTGCGCCATGAAATCCCCTTTCGACCGTGGGCGCCAGTCGTTCATCGTACTATGGAAAGCCCGCGGGCGGGGGAGCCTCCCTCATCGGATATAATCGTGGGCGTGAACGAGACGCGAGATCTACGCAGCAGGGTCCAGGAGAGTCTGGACAAAGTCAGGCCGGCGATGCAGGCCGACGGGGGGGACGCCCGCATCGTCGAGATCGACGAGGAAAAAGGCTCCGTCGGCATCGAGATGGTCGGGGCTTGCCAGGGATGCCCGCTCTCCCAACTCGATTTCGTCTACGCCGTCGAAAGCCTCATCCGCCGCGAAGTCCCCGAAGTGAAGGAAATCTTCGCCGTATAAAGCGGTTAGCTTTTCGTCCTTGCTAATGGCTAACCGCTAAGGGCTAATAGCGCGATTTGTGGAGCAAATCGCTTAAGAGAAACGTCCCTACGATTCCTGGCGGGTTTCTTTGAGGACGTTGGGGGGGAGGTTCTCCCTGGCGGCGGAGAGTGATTCGACGGCTCGTTTGCGGGCCCGCTTCAGCTTCCAGCGGCGGGTGAAGTTCGAGCCTTCCAGGTCTTCGTTGAGGAGGTGGGTCAGCGTGATCATGTCGTTGGCGCACTTGCGGTAGCCGATGGCGCACATCTCGATCTGTATCTCCGAAGGCTCCTCCTCCAGGGCGCGTTTGATCTCGTTCGCCCGCTCGATTATGGAGGCCGCCAAACTCTCGACCGTCTGCGATTCCTCCCGCCGTCGATGGTAGGCGGCGATCTTCTCGGGCGAGAGGTTCCTGAGACGGTGGGTCGAACTTCTCAGGCCGCGCCGCGCGGCGAAGTAGAACGCCGCAAGCACCGCTATTATCCCCGCCGCGAGCGACAGGACCAGCGCCGACGAGTGAAGATCAAAAATTTCCACCAAAATCCTCCGTCACCGATGAGACCGGTGAGTGCTTTAGTCTAGTTTCCAGAGAAGCCTTTGACAAGTTCTAAATCCCCCGCCGTATATAATTCCTGCCATGTCCAAACCTGCATCCCCCGAGTTCGATCTCGTAAACCCCGTTTCCAGCGCCGCGTCGGTGTTGCGAGCCGCTGTCCTCTCCCCGCGCCAATTCTTTTTGAACTTCCAGACCGAAGGCCCGATAAAGGAGCCGGCCGTCTTCGCGCTCCTCGTTGGACTACTGAGCGGCGTCGTGAGCCTGCTCGCCGCTCCGATCTTCGAGTTTTTGTTTGGAAGCGGCAGCGGAGAAGTGTGGGGGTTGCCGCTTTTCGGCGCTCTTGCGTTCGCGTTGCTCTCGCCCGCCTTCGTCGCGTTGATGGCGGCGGTGTATTTGCTCTCGGTGCGGACTTTCGTCGGGAAAGTGGGGGATTTTAGGGGGATGTTCCGCATGGCGGCCTACGCCTATGCCGCGATGGTCTTCGCGTGGGTTCCGTTCATAGGGGCGTTCGCAATCACCTATTCGCTGATGGTCGTGATGGGGGTAGGCGTCAGGTTCGTGCATAGAACGACTTTCCTGACGGCTCTGGTGGCGTCGCTGACGAGCTATTTGCCGCTGGCGCTCGTCCTGATCGCACTCAGAGGCGTGACCTTCCAGTTGACTTCCCTGTGAGCTTTTCGTACTCGCGCAGGTCGCGTTCGATCCTCCGCCGCAACGCATCCGGCAGGGATTTCCCGAGCGGGTCGCGCCCGTAACGATTCCGGATCACCGCCCGCGATATGGCGAGGTACGCCTCTCGCGCCGCCCTTTCCGCGGACACGGTCATCTCCCTTGGAAATACCCGGTAAGCCCGGTCCTCCCGAAGCCCCATCTCCGGCGGATACATTCCCCTCTCCCGGCGCATCGAAAGCCTCCGCTCCCACCTCTCTCGAAGCTCTTTTATCCCGTCCGAGTCGAGAGCGACGTTGAGCGGCCCCGTCTCGAAGTGGTCCTCCGGCGTGAACCCGAACGCTTCCTCGAAGAGCCTCGCGCCCCGAACGGCTCCTCTCAGCAGCAGATATTCGTACTCGCTCCTGAGCAACACGAGTTGCGCGTCGTAGTATGCAGAAAGACCGTGTTTCGCGGGCCGCCTCGCCTCGAGACCCCTCCCGGAGAGCGCGGCTTCGATGGAAGTTTCGCGCTTTCGCATAACACCCCGTTCGGCGCCGAACATCCCGAACCCCGAGAGGAGGCCGAGGAAAACCGGGATGGCGGGCGCGAACGGCCCCGCCCACGAGACCCCGATCAGGGGCGCCGAGAGAAGCACGAGCGCGCCCGAAAGCAGCGTCGCCGTGAAACCGAGCCTCACCGCCCGGCTCCTCGCGCTCGCCGCCCGCGAATACAGCCGCCCCAGCGCGTACCAGAGTTCGAGTTCCTCGTGAAGGTGTTCGCTTCGCGCTTTCACGTGTAGGATTCTACTCCGCGATGAACACGAGAACCCTCGCCCGAATCCTCACCAACGTCCTCAACCCGTTCGTGATCTTCACCGTCCTCTTCGCTGCTCTCTCGTTCTCGGAGGTCCGCTTCCTCACCGGGCTCGGATACGTTTTCCTCGAACTCCTCGCCGCCGCTTTCGTGGCCGGTTACGTGTTTTTGATGCGCCGGAAGAAAAGAGTCGGGGAATTCTGGATCCCCACCAGGTCCGAACGTATCGTGCCGGCGATCTTCCTGTTGTCCTCGTTCGCCGGATTGCTCGTCGCCCTTTTCGCTTTCGGAGCGCCGGACGCGCTTTTCTTCCTAACGCTCTCGATGGGACTCGCGAGCGGGACGGTCGCGCTCATGACATTCTTCTGGAAGGCCAGCGCGCACTCCGCCGTCGCCGGACACGCCGCGATGGCCGGGACGCTTTTGTTCGGAGTTTTGGGAGCAGTCTTCGTCCTCGTCCTGCCCGTCGTGATCTGGGCGAGAACGCGCCCCGGAGCGCACACCATCTCTCAGACGCTCGTCGGAGCGTTCGTTGGAGGCGTTTTCGCGTTTTTATTCCTGGGATGAGCCTCGACTTGCCCGGAGGTGGTGGGTTGCCCTATTCTTGACCTCGTTCCGTAGTCGAGGGATCGGGGGAATTCGAATGGCGCGTGTGGTTTCATTGTTTCTCACGCTGGTGTTCTTGTGTGGTTTCGCAAGCGTCGCCATCGCTCAGACGAACACCGACTTCCGCGGCACGGAGTTCCGGGAAGCGGTTCGCGGGTCTTCGGGTGTTATAGCGACCGAATCCCCCGCCGCCTCCGAGGTCGGCCTCGGTGTCTTGAACGACGGCGGCAACGCCATCGACGCGGCGGTCGCGACCGTTTTCGCGCTGAACGTGGCTCGTCCTCAGTCGTGCGGTATCGGAGGTGGCGGGTTCATGGTCTATCGCGGCGCGGACGGTGAGGTTGCCGCCCTCGACTTCCGCGAGACCGCGCCGGAGGCGATCACGGCAGACGCCTTTGCCGGAGACGGCCTGTACTCCACCTTCACCGGTCACAAGACGGTCGGGGTCCCCGGAACCGTCGCCGGGATGGACGCCGCGCTGGAACGCTTCGGCACGATGAGCCTGGCCGAAACGATAGCCCCGGCCGAGTCTCTCGCCCGCAACGGCGTCGAGGTCCAGCCTGTCGTCTCAGACGAGATGGCGAACAACCAGGGTCGCCTCTCCCTCTTCCCGGCCTCCGCCGCGCAGTTCCTCGACGACGGAGAGCCATACGAGGACGGAGAGGTTCTCGTCCAGCCGGATCTCGCGGACACCTTCTCTCTCATCGCGAGCGAAGGGCCGGACGCTTTTTATCGGGGCGATATCGCCGAGAGGATAGTCGCGGATATGGAGGACGCCGGGGAGCTTCTCGGCGACGAAGGACTCATGACGCTAGAAGACCTCGCCGCCTACGAGGCAAAGTGGCGCGAGCCGCTCGTCGGGGACTACCGCGGCGCGGAGGTCATCACCATGCCGCCCCCGACCTCCGGCGGCGTCGCGACCCTCCAGATGCTGAACATTCTCGAAGACTACGACCTCGGAGAGCGATACTCCGCGGACACCCTCCACCTCATCGCCGAAGCGCAGAAAGTCGCCTTCGCCGACCGCGAGCAATACCTCGCCGACCCGGACTTCGAGGACATCCCGGTCGAAGAGCTCGCGAGCAAGGAATACGCCGACGAGCGTCGTCCCGACATCTCCCTCGAAGAAGCAGGCGAATACGAACCGGGCGATTTCGGGAACGAGGGCGGCGAAGAGACCAACCCCGACACGAACACCACGCACCTCTCCGTGATGGACGCCGAAGGGAACGCCGTCGCGCTCACCTGCACCATCGAGCAGTCGTTCGGGAGCGCGGTCGTCGCTCCCGGAACGGGCTTCCTCCTCAACAACGAGCTCACCGACTTCTCGGAGGCCGGAGCGGCGAACGAGCCCGAGCCGGGCAAGCGGCCGCGCTCGTCCATCAACCCCGCGATAGTCGTGGAGGATGGGTGGCCGACGCTCGTGGTCGGCGGGGCGGGTGGGATCCAGATCGTCATGGGAACCCTCCAGGCTATCGTGAACACCGTGGACTTCGACATGCCCCTCGACGAGGCCATAGACGCCCCGCGCCTCGACGCTCTCGCGCCCCCGGAACTCCTCCTCGAAGACGGACGAGTCTCGGCCGCCGAGCAGTCCGACCTCATCTCCCGCGGTCACGACGTTTCCCGAGAGGGAGAATACGCCGGCCTCCCGCGGATCCAGGCCGTCGGGATCGACCCGGCCACCGGAGAACGCCTCGCCACCACCGACCCTCGAAGCGGCGAAGCGGAATACGCCGCCCTCGCTCAAAGCGGTTCTCCGATGCCGCAAACCGGAGGAACTCGCGCTCACGTCCCGATCTCACTCGGACTCCTCGCCTGCGCGCTCGGGGCGGCCCTGATCCCGGTCCAAAGACGTATGGCGAGATAGTTTCGACGGACGAGGTCGCTTCGCTCCCGGAGGAGTAGAGGAGATGGAGGAGTCGAGAAAATACTACTCCTCCATCTCCTCCACTCCTCTCTACAAACTGAAGATTCGGCTCATCTCTTCGTCGCTGAGTTCGAAGTCGAAGATGTCGAAGTTGCTCTTGAGGCGGTCTTCGCTCGATGCCTTCGGGATGGCGGCCACGTTTTCCTGCTGGACGAGCCAGCGCAGCGTGACCTGGACGAGAGTCTTGCCGTGGGCGGCCCCGATTTCCTCCAGCGTCGGGTCGTTGAGGACCCTGCCTCTGGCGATGGGACTGTAGGCGGTGAGGAGGTAATCCATGCGCTGTGCCTGGTCCCGCAGATCTCCCTGGTCTTCGTATGGACTGTACTTGACCTGGTTGCAGAATATTTCGGCGTGCTCCGACGCCTCTTCGACGAGCGTGGTCGAGAAGTTGCTCACCCCGACGTGGCGGACTTTGCCCTCCTCCCGCAACTCCCGCATCGCGTCGAGGGTCTCTTCGAGCGGGACGGTCCCCGGCCAGTGCATGAGAAGTAGGTCTACGTAATCCGTCCCGAGCTTCTTCAGACTGTCGTCCGTGGCGCGCGGCACGTCGTCGCGGGAGAAGTCGTCGGGCCATATCTTCGTGACGAGGAAGATGTCTTCGCGGTCCACGCCGGCGCTTCGAATGCCCTTTCCGACCTCTTCTTCGTTGCCGTACATCCGGGCCGTGTCGAGGTGGCGATAGCCTATGGAGAGGGCGGCTTCGACCATCGCGGCGCACTTCTTGCCTGTGAGACGATAGGTGCCGAGCCCCAGCGACGGGACCTCTTCGTTCCTGACTTTCTTGAGTTCCACGCGGTCCTCCTGTTCCGAATAGACGGCATTTTCTCTGGACCTGGGAGGCATTCTAAGACAACATAACGAGTTGCCGGGCGGACTTCGGATAGAAAGGTCGGGTTTCATGGGGTTGGGATGCGGGATCGAAAGGTCGGAGGCTCGCGGCGTCGCGGGGGGTTCGCGTGCTTGAAAAAGTCCTCGTGGCGAACCGCGGTGAGATCTCCATCCGCGCCTTCCGGGCCGCTTACGAACTCGGCATCCGAACCGTCGCTGTCTACACCCCCGACGACCGCGGCTCGATGCACCGCCAGAAAGCCGACGAAGCGTACGAAATAGGAGAGCCGGGACATCCCGTGCGCGCCTATCTCGACATCGAGACGCTGGTGGAAACCGCCAAGAGTGTCGGGGCCGACGCCATTTATCCGGGATACGGCTTTCTCTCCGAAAGCCCGGATTTCGCCGGAGCGTGCGCCGAAGCCGGAATAACCTTCGTTGGGCCTCCTTCGGAAGTCCTCTCCCTGACCGGGGACAAGACGAGGGCGCGTCGCGCCGCCGAGGAGGCGGGGGTGCCGGTCCTCAAGGCGTCCGAGCCGGTCACGAGCGGGGAAGAGGCGTTGGCCGCCGCGGAGGAGATCGGCTACCCGGTCTTCGTGAAGGCCGCGAGCGGGGGCGGAGGACGCGGGATGCGCCGGGTCGAAGGGCCATCCGAACTCGCGAGCGCGGTCGAGACGGCCACGCGCGAGGCGGAGGCGGCGTTCGGGGACCCGACCGTGTTTCTCGAACAAGCCGTCACGCGACCGAGGCACATCGAGGTGCAGGTTTTGGGGGATGGCGAGGGGAACGTCATCCACCTCTACGAGAGGGACTGTTCGGTGCAGCGGCGGCATCAGAAGGTGGTGGAGATAGCGCCCGCCCCGAACCTGGACCCGGAACTTCGGGCGAGGCTCTGCGCCGACGCGGTGAAGTTCGCTCGCGCCGTCGGATACAAGAACGCCGGCACCGTGGAGTTTCTGGTGGACGAGGATGGGTCCCACGTCTTCATCGAGATGAACCCCAGAATACAGGTCGAGCACACCGTCACCGAGGAGACGACCGACGTGGACCTCGTTCACGCCCAACTCCGCATCGCGGGCGGCGAGACGCTGGAGGATCTGGGCCTCCGCCAGGAAGACATCCAGCAACGCGGCTTCGCTCTCCAGTGCCGGGTCACCACCGAAGACCCGGCGCAGGGGTTCAGGCCGGATACCGGACGCATATCCGCGTACCGTTCGCCGGGCGGGGCGGGCATTCGTCTGGATGGGGGCAACACTTATGCCGGGGCCGAGGTCTCTCCGTACTTCGACTCGTTGCTCGTGAAGCTCACCACGAGGGGGTCGGATCTGCCCTCCGCCGCTCGCCGGGCGAGGCGTTCGCTCGCGGAGTTCCGGGTACGGGGGGTCTCCACGAACGTGGCGTTCATGCGGGCCGTCCTCTCCGACCCGGACTTCCTCGCCGGAAACGTCAACACGTCTTTCATAGACGAGCGACCGCGCCTCACGGCGGTCTCGACCGGCAAGGACCGCGCCAGCCGCATCCTCGCCCTCCTCGCCGACGTCACGGTCAACCACCCGCACGGCGAGTCGCCCCCGGTCCCCGATCCCAGAGAGAAACTCCCGCCTCTTCCCGAAGGGGACCCGCCGTCCGGCTCGAAGCAACGCCTGGAAGAGCTGGGCCCGGAGAGGTTCGCCCGCGAGCTGCGCGAAGCCCCGGCCCTCCGCGTCACGGACACGACGATGCGCGACGCTCACCAGTCGCTGTTCGCGACCAGGATGCGCTCCTTCGACATGCTCGCCGCCGCGCCGAACGTGGCGTATGGACTCCCGCAACTCTTCTCCGCCGAGGTGTGGGGCGGAGCGACCTTCGACGTGGCGCTGCGCTTCCTCCACGAAGACCCGTGGGAGAGGCTCGCCAGGCTCCGTGAAGCGTTGCCAAACATCTGCCTCCAGATGCTCCTGCGCGGCAGAAACGCCGTCGGGTACACCGGCTATCCCGACGACGTCGTGAAGGCGTTCGTCGAAGAGGCCCAGGCGACGGGCATAGACGTCTTCCGCATCTTCGACGCCAACAACGACATCGAGCAGATGCGCCCCGCCATACAAGCCGCCGCGGAGACCGGAGCCGTCGCCGAGGGCGCTCTCTGCTACACCGCCGACCTCTCCGACCCGAACGAGAAGCTCTACACGCTCGACTATTATCTTCGTCTCGCCGAGCAGCTTGTGGAAGCCGGCTCGCACATCCTCTGCATCAAGGACATGGCCGGGCTCGTCCGCGCTCCGGCGGCGCATGCCCTGATCTCCGCTCTGCGGAGGG
>JBOHBL010000340.1:0-3605 GCA_050698295.1 Rubrobacteraceae bacterium
GAGGAGGTCGCCGAAGCCCCTGTCCGTGAACCGCGCGTTTTTGAGGGCGTTCTGGATCCTGTCTCGTTCGTCCACGACGTTGCCGAGTTCCGTGTGGAGTTCGTCCACCCTCTCGGCGGCTTTCGAGTACGCCCGGCGCTCGCCTTCGAGGGCGCGTTCGAGCTGCGCCCCGCGTTTCTCCATCTCCGCTATCCTGGCGTCGAGCCGCCCTCTTTCGCCGACGGCCGAGGCCGCCCGCTCCTGCGCGTCGCGCACCCTGGCCGAGGTGCCTTCGCGCTCCCCGGTCAGCGTCCGAACCTCTTCGGAGAGCGCGTCGGCCCGCTGTTTCGCGCCCCTGGAGGCGAAAGAGAGCTGTTCGTTCTCGCGCCGGAGCCGTTCGAGCTCCGATTCCAGTTCCTTCACGCGGGCGTCCTTCGACGCTCGCTTCTCCTCCCGCAGGCTCTCCTCGGACCACAGTTCGATCAGGGCGTCGAGCGCCTCTTTGTCCGGGCCTTCGTCGGCGCTGAGAGCGGCGATGAGCAGGCTTTCGGTGGCGTGGGCTTCGGAGAGTTCCTCCAGGTTCTCGAGCGACAATTCCTCGACGGCATCGAGGGTTTCCGGTGGGATCTGGACCCGAACGGCGGTTCTGAAAGCGTCCCAGGCCGCCGGATACTGCTTGATCCTGCGCGAGACATCCCTCGCCATCCGGGGGCTTCCGCCAGTCTTCCTCGTCAGCGCGTCGGCCTGTATCCCCCTGGGCAGAAGCACCTCTTCGAGGCCGGGTATTTCCTTGCACAGGTCGACCAGGGCTTTCCTCGTGTCCAGCCTTCCCAGCCGCCTCTGGAGCAACTCCTCCGGGAGGTTCTCCGGCGGCAGGGTTTGCTGGATCTCCTCGCCGGGATCCCCTTCACGCTCCGTGGCCCTATCTTCTCCACCTCTGGGTATGGGATCTGACATAACGGCTCCCTCCGCGAATGTAAATGTCGTGACGCACTTTCATATGCCAGGAATTCTAACACGCCCAGATCCCGCGCCCGCCCGGCCTTCCCCTCCGCCCACACTTCGTATAAACTTCCCCCATGTCCGAATTTGCAGGGAAAACCACCGTGAAAGTCCTCGCCCGCTCGCCGGGCCAGTACCCGATCCTGATAGTCGAGACCCCGGATGGAGACCTCCTGGCGACCCACTTCGAGACCGGCTACGCGCTCGGCAGAGGCAAGCCCGTCGAACGTTCCTGGGTGCGGGAAAACGCCATAGGACGCCACAGCTTCATCGGCGTGGAACCGCCGGAGGAAGTCGCGGTCTCAGAGCTTGGGAACTACGCGACCGAAGCCCGCTTTTAAGCATCTCCAAACCGGGTTTGATGAGTATGGATCACCCCTGTGGGCGTGGGGCCCGCGAGATGCTCAAGTTCTCCCTCGTGCGGGCAGGATGCCCGCACCCCCAGAGAGGAAAGCCATCTTCTCTCAAGTTCAACCTGGAACTACTTAGTCGTCGTCTCTTTCGGGGCCGTTGTTGCCGGGGCGCGGCGGGCCTCCTTCACCGTTGCCGGGACGCGGCGGTTCGTTATCGGGTCGCTGTTGCGGCCTGTCGTTCGGCTGTTCGGGCCTGGGGTCGGACTCGTCGTCGTCCGATGGACCCAGCGTCTCCGGCTCTTCTGCTTCCTCCGGCTCTTCTATTATTTCCGGTTCTTCCACTTCCTCCGGCTGGCCCATGCTGTAGGTTATGTCCACCACGGTGTTCGCGTCGAGGGCGGTTCCCGCTCCGGGGTCCGTGGACAGCACGGCGTTCACCGGCTCTGCGCTCTCGATGCCGATCGTCCTGTAGCCGAGCCCTGTGTTGAGCATCGTCTGGGCCGCGGTCTCGACGTCGCTTCCGACGACGTCCGGAACTTCCACCTGCGGCGGCCCGGAACTCAGAGTTATGTCAACCGAACTGCCTTCCTCGACCTCCGCGCCTGGAACGGGGTCCTGGTCCAGAACGCCGCCTTCGGGGATGTCGCTGCTCTCGGCTTCGCCGACGTTGCCCAAAACGAGTCCCGACTGTTCCAGAAGCGCCGCGCTTTCGGCCTCGGTGGCGCCGTAGGGGATGTCCGGCACCACGACCATGTTCGGCCCCGTCCCGATGGCGACCGTGACCGTCGAGCCGACTTCCTGCGTGGAGCCGCCTTCGGGGTTCTGTTCGAGGACTCCTCCGGCTTCGTCCTCGTCGCTCTCGCGCTGCTCGAATGCGATCTCGAAGCCGTCCTCGGCGAGTGTTTGCTCGGCTTCTTCCTGAGACCCTCCCATCACGTTCGGGACCTCGTTCTCGCTGCTCGCGGTCGTGACGGATATCTCCGACCCCCTCTCGATCCGCCCCGAGCCGGACTCCGGGTCCTGTTCGAGGATGGTCCCCGCCGGTCGCGGCCCGTCTTCCACCCCGGCCTCTGAGATGTCGAAGCGTTCGCCGTGCTCTTCACGCGCCTCTTCGAGCGTCGAGCCGGTCAGGTCCGGCACGTTTATCATCGGGGCGTCGGGATCCTGCTGGTTTTGAAGCAGGTTGTAGCCCGCGAAGCCGAGCAGCGCGAGGAGCAGAAGGCCCAGCAGGATCAGGGGCACGAGTCTTCCGCGGCGCTTCTTTTCCGGTCCCCGCCTTTGCGCGGGCGGCATGTCCTGAGTCTTCGAGGTCCTCGGCCCGACACGGTCCATGACCTGCGTGGTGGCCGCGCCCTCGGGACTCTCGCCTCTGGAGACCCGTTCGAGGTCGGCGATCAGGTCCTGGTCGCTTGAGTAGCGGTCCTCCGGATCTTTCTGGAGGAGCTTCACCACGATCGCGTTCATCCCCGCAGGCATCGCCGGATTCACTTCCTTCGGCGGCTTCAGTTGCCCGTTTACGTGCTTCATGGCGATCCCGATGGGGGTATCGGCGTCGTAGGGCAGTTTTCCGGTCAGCATCTCGTAGAGAAGCACGCCGAGGGAGTACAGGTCGCTCGCCGGCCCGACGGGCTCGCCCATCGCCTGTTCGGGGGAGATGTAGTGGGCGGTGCCCATCACCGCGCCCGTTTTCGTCATCGTGGACGAGGAGGCCGCGCGCGCGATCCCAAAGTCCGTCACCTTTATGTCTCCGCCCTCGGTGATGAGGATGTTGTGGGGCTTTATGTCCCGATGAACCACGCCCCGGTCGTGAGCGACTTTCAGGGCCGCGGCGATCTGAGCCGCCACCGCGGCGGCCGTTTTCGCCGGAAGAGCGCCCTTTTTGAGGATTCGGTCTTTGAGGGTGCCGCCGGAGAGGTACTCCATCGCGATGTAGTAGGTGCCGTCTTCGGACTCGCCCCGGTCGTAGATCGAGACGATATTCGGGTGGGCGAGCGCCGCCGCCGACTGCGCCTCGCGCCTGAAACGCTCGACGAACTCTTCGTCGAAGGCGTAGCGCCCGCTCATGACTTTCAGCGCGACGTCTCTGTCGAGGACATCGTCGTGAGCGAGGAAGACATCGGCCATTCCTCCGCTACCGAGTGGTTCGACTATCCTGTACCTGTTGTCTACTAACTGTTCCACGACGCTGAATTATAACCATCCCTACTGTTGGTTTTCGTCGATGAAGTCCTGAATTTCCTCGGGAAGCCCCTGAGGGAGGTTCTCGGGAAG
>JBOHBL010000341.1:0-1155 GCA_050698295.1 Rubrobacteraceae bacterium
AATTCGAGGGAAAGCTTCCTCGGCGGAGATTCGCCCTCCATCGTATTTCCCGACTCCCGGTATTTTTATTCGTCGGTTTCGCCTTCGAAGATGGCGAAGGCCGCTCCCTGCGGGTCGGTGACGACGGCGATTCTTCCGGCTCCATAGGCCCGGCGAGGACGTTGCCGCCGAGGTTTTTTGTTTTCTCCACCGCGCCGTCGCAGGACTCGACCGTGAAATACGGGAGCCAGTGTGAAGGCGCGTCGCCATGACCTTCCGTCATCGGCATGATGCCGCCGTTCATGGAGCCTTTGTTCTCGATGGTGACGTAGACCGTGTTTCCGCCTTTTCGATGGGGGACATTTTCCAGCCGAAGAGGTTGCCGTAGAAAGATGAAGCCGACCCGTGGTCGCGGGTCTGGAGTTCGTTCCAGGCGAGGCATCCGGTGTCGTTGACGCGGCTCGCGCCGATGTGGGCTTTGGGCTGCCAGAGAGGGACGGTGGCTCCTCCGGGGTCGGAGATCACAGCCATCCGCCCCGAGTCCATTACGTCGAAGGCTTCCTCGATGACTTCGCCGCCGAGTTCCCTCGCTTTCGCCGCTGCTTCTCCCGCGTCCTCGACGCTTATGTACGAGAGCCAGTATGGGGGGGCGTTCTGGCTCTTCCGCTCGTCGTCCATTTCGTAGAGGCCGCAGATCGTGTCGCCATCGAACTCCATCATCGTGTAGGTTGCCGCTTCCCCCGCGGGCATGTCCTCGGCCTCCCAGCCGAAGAGTTCGCCGTAGAAAGCCTTCGCGGCTGCGGGGTCGGTGGTTGCGAGGTCCACCCAGCAGAACGTCCCCGGCTCGTAGCGGTCTCTCTTTCCCATGATGCTCCTCCTCGATTTCGGGTTGCCGGATAAGTGTACGGAGAGGCTTTTCTTTCCCAAGTGGAAAAGGTTTCGCTCCCGTTGAAAACTCCCCCGGTTTTGCTACCATATTCGGCGCGTTCCGTGGCGTAGCCGAGGCTCGGCGTGGGCGCGGCCGGGGGTGTGCCCGAGCGGCCAAAGGGAGCAGACTGTAAATCTGCCGGCTTCGCCTACGGAGGTTCGAATCCTCCCGCCCCCATGAAAATAGGTTTGCCCCTGTAGCTCAGTGGTAGAGCACTTCCATGGTAAGGAAGGGGTCAGCGGTTCAAG
>JBOHBL010000342.1:0-1471 GCA_050698295.1 Rubrobacteraceae bacterium
ATTATGGGTCGGTCTCACGCTACTTCGAGACGGAGAAGCTGCGGCAGGCGTTTTCGCTCCAGACGATGTATTTGGGGCTTTCTCCGTTCGAGGCTCCGGCGGTCTACACGCTGTTGCCGTACACCGAGCTTGCGGAGGATGGTCTCTGGTTCCCGAAGGGTGGGATGTACTCGCTCATCGAGGCGATGGAGAAACTCGCGAGGGAGCTCGGAGTCGAATTCTATTTCGACTCCGAAGTAGAGAAGGTCTCCACCGTCAAAGGCCGGGCGACTGGCGTCGTGGTGAACGGCGAGGAGTCGTCATACGACGCGGTCCTCGTCAACGCCGACCTCCCCTACGCCTACCGGAAACTGCTCGGCGGCGAGTGCGATGGAGACTTCAAAACCAGAAAGCGCGACAAACTCAAATACACCGCGTCGGCCTTCATGCTCTACCTCGGCCTGGACCTGAAGCTCGACCACATGGCTCACCACAACTTCTACCTCTCACCGAGGTACAGAGAAAACTTCGACGCCATCTTCCGGGACGAGGAGTTGCCGGAGGACCCCTCTTTCTACGCGGTCGTGCCGTCGAAGACCGAGCCGGGGATGGCGCCTGAGGGGATGGACGGGCTTTTTGTGCTGGTTCCGGCGCCGCATCTCGGGCCGAACGTGGACTGGAAGCGCGACGGCGCGGAATTCAAAGAAAAAGTCCATGGATTGCTGGAGGAGCGGTGTGGGATAGAAAACGTCCGGGAACACATAGTTTACGAAAAGGTTCGGACGCCGGAGGATTGGCGGGATGAGTACAATCTGGAGGAAGGGGCGGCGTTTGGGATCGGGCACGGAATATTTCAGGTCGGGTATTTCAGGCCGGCGATGAAATCGAGGAGCGTCGAGAATTTGTATTTCGTGGGGGCGAGCACGAGGCCGGGGACGGGGGTTCCGCTCGTGACGATAGGGGCGCGGCTGGTTGCGAACCGCATCTTCAGGGAGGTTGGCTGAGATGTGGTTGGATCCCGCGAGGAGCCCTCTCCGCGACGAGTCCCTCACGCTCGGGGAGTGCTACGCGCTTTGCGAGGGGGTTCAAAAATCGCACAGCAGGACGTACTACTTCGCCACGCGGCTCTTCTCGGCGAAAGTCAGGCCGAAGGTGCACGCGCTCTACGCCTTCATGCGCTACGCCGATGAGATCGTGGACAACCCCGGAGGGCTGCCCCTCGAAGAGCAGCATTCCTCCCTCGAAGCCTTCGAGGCCGAGACGATGGCCGCCGTGGCCGGAGAAGAAGTCCCGAACCCGATACTCAGAGCCTACGCGGACACCGTGCGGGAGTGCGGCATCGAAGTCGAGGACATCGCCGCTTTCATGGGCAGCATGAAGATGGACACGAGCGTCTTCCGGTACGAGACCTACGGCGACCTCGAAAAATACACCTACGGGAGCGCAGCCGTCGTCGGGCTGATGATGTGCCGGGTGGTCGGGGCGGGCGGCG
>JBOHBL010000343.1:0-8804 GCA_050698295.1 Rubrobacteraceae bacterium
GCACACCATCGATCCTGTAGCGAATCGTCATCCTTCCGGGGAGGGGTTCGATGTGGATGTCCGAAGCTCTCTGTTCTATGGCGCGCCGCAACAGCGAGTCGAACAGACGGATGATCGGGGCGTCGTCCGGGCTGGGTTCCGTGACGTTCTGGAGGAAAGGGGCTTCCTCGGACTCTTCTCCTTCGGTCTCTTCGAGGACCTCGCTTCTGACCCGTTCCTCCCGGTCGAAAAGCGAGTCGAGAGCGCTTCGGATGCTCTCCTCCGTCGCCACGACGGGAGAGATCCGGCGTCCCGATATCATCCGCAGGTCCTCGACGGCGTAGATGTTCGATGGATCGCTCATCGCAACCACGAGCTTTTCTTCTTCGAGCCTCAGCGGCAGGGCATCGCAGCGGCGCATGACTTTTTCAGGCAACAGAGCAAGGATGTCCGGTGGAATGGACCTGGGATCCAGGTCTTCATAAAGGAGGCTCAGGCGTTTCGCCCGAGCCCTCGCGACATCCTCGGTGGAAACATACCCCATCGAGACGAGCGTTTTCCCGACGTCTTCGTGGCGGACTCTGCTCTCTGACAGCGCGCGGCTCAGTTGCTCCTGCGAAATGACGCCGTCCGAGACCAGTATGCTCAACACCGTTCCTCTCGCCCGCATCGCCTTTCGGCGGACGGAGGAATTCTCGCTTCCCGCATCCTGCAAAACCGACTCCTGAAAAAGATCCGGGACCTTTCCCGGAGCGTCATTCTCTCACAGCAAAGGTAACGGCGAAAAGAAGCCGACCGGCTCGTAGAGACGTAGCATGCTACGTCTCTACAAATCCGCGCGTTTCGCGGGTTTCCGCGAAGCCGCTCACCCTCCGTACTCCATCGGGGTATCGAGGTCGGTGAGGATGTCGGCGGGACGCTTGAGGTCGGAGGCGACGACTTCGCCGAGGTAAACGGTGTGGTCTCCGGCCTCCATCCTGTCCGACACGCGGCATTCGAGGTGGGCGAAGGCGTCCTCGAAGAGAGGGGGCCCCGTCTCTCCGGTCGCGTATCCGGCTCCCCCGACCGTTCCGTTCTCGTGTTCCACCGGTTCGGTGAACTTGCGGGCCAGTTCCTCCTGTTCGGTATCGAGAAAGTTCAGCGAGAAGACGCCCGAAGCTTCGATCAGGTCGTGAGTGCGCTGATCTTTGCGGACGGCGACGACGATCTGCCGCGGCTCGAAAGACACCTGCGAAACCCAACAGGTCGTGAAGCCGTTGACTTCGCCATCGTCCCCGATCACCCCCGTTATGTAAAAGCCGTATGGAATCGTTTTCAGGATCTCACTGCGTGTCTGGTCTTCCATGTTTTCCTTTCCGCTCGGATGGACTCTCCCTACCCTGGCCTTAGCGTGGTTAAACGGCGTGCTTGAAATGCGCCGGACTATCAAAAGCCGACAGCTACAGTCTCCCCGAGCGGATTATGCCGAAGAGGAGCATCAGGCCCATGATCGCCGCGACCACGAAGCCGACGAAGCCGAAGATGCTCACGCCGAGGATCTGGATGCCGCCCTCGACGAAGATGCCGAGCATCGAGGAGCCGATGATGAGCGCGGCGATGAGGAACGCGAAGACGAGCCTGTTCGCGAGTATGTCCACTTTGGAGATGAGCTCGTCGAGGCCGCCGTGCCTGAAGCGCACCTCGACTTCGCCGTCTTTGAGTTCGTTGAGGAGGTCGTGGAGCTGGCGCGGGTAGTCCGCGTAGGCGTCGGGGCGTCCGAGCTTGCGGACGGTGCGGGAGGCGACGTAAAGCGGATCTCTGTAGCGGGAGATCAGGGCTTTGGCCCCCTCGACGGCGGCGACCGTTCCGGCTTGATCTCCTCTACTGTTCTTTCCGCCCAATTCTTCGGCCTGGACGAGGGACTGGAGCATCACCGCTATTTCGGGCTGTATCCTCGCGCCGCCGCGCCGGAAGGCTTCGAGCCCTTTGTCCTGAACCTCGGCGAGCGGATGCTCGCGCCACAGAGGACCTCCGAGCGATCCCATCGTCTCCCGCAACTCGCGTTTTAAGGCGAGATCGTCGCGCGGGACGGAGCCGCCCGCCAGAGGGAGCATCTGTACGATCCCATCCACATCCTCGCGTCGCGCGGCGGCGAATACCTCCGCGAGCCCTCGCATCCTCTCCGGGTCGAGAGAGAAGGATTCCGTTGGATCGGCGAGCCAGATTTCCCCGCTCCGCTCGTCCACCGCGAAACGCTCGATGGAAAGGTCGGCGAAGAAAACGCCTTCGAGCAACGCCAGCTTGATGAGTTCATCCGAGATGACGCGCCGCTGCTCGGCCTCCGGCTCGATGCCCTCCGGAGCCTCGACGGTGATGCAGCGCCCCGCCGAGTGACTCCGGTAGACCCTCGGGACTCGCAGCCCGAAGCTCTCCGTCCCCTGAAGTTTACGGGTTGTCTGGGCGGCGAAGTGCATGTCTCTTCGGTGGGCTGTCTGGGCGGCGAAGTCCGAGACGGTTTGAGAGGGATTGAGCGGCAACCTTTCCCCGAGGCGGAGGCGAGCGAGGTCGGCGACCGGGCGCATCGCCAGCAGGTCTCGCCTTATGGCCGGCCTCCTGAACACGACGAGGACCGGCCTGTTCTCAGGCAGCGTCGCTCGATGCGACTGCGTGAGCGCCCCGACGCGCAGAGGCGTCTCCTCGAAATCCGCGAAGAGCCTGAAAAGGTCGTTGCCGAGTTCGCGCTCCAGCAAGGCGCGAACTTCCGCGAACGGCACCGGCCTTATGTTCAGAGAAGCCCTGCCGAGTTCGGAGGCGACGCCGGAGGGGATCCCATCCCGCCGCGTCGCGAGGTATCGTCCGAGTTCGACGTAGGTGGGGCCGAGGTCCTCGAACGAGCGCCTGAGCCTCACCCCGACGCGCCCGAGGTCCGTCCTGCGCCCCGGCGCGAACCGGCTCCGGAAAACGAACCCGAACCCGTAGCGGGCGCCGACCCGCGCGATCGCGGCAACCCTCCGCCCCGGACTCTCAGGCAAGTCTCGTCTCGCATCTTCCACGGGAAGAGCTTACCAGCAATCAGCAATCAGCCATCAGCGAAAGAAATACGCGGTTTAGCTACAATGCCCCGCAGGGAAAAGAGTTGACCAGCTACAAAAAGGAGGAGCGGATGCAGTACGTACACACCTGTTACAGGGTCCTGGATCTCGACCGGAGCATCGACTTCTATACCAACAAGCTCGGTCTCGAACTCGCGCGGCAGGTCCCCATCGGAGACGACGCCACCAACGCCTTCCTCTCCGTCCCCGGCGACCCCGAACCCCGCCTGGAACTCACCCTCAACCACGACCGGAGCGAGCCGTACCCGCTCGGTGAAGGCTACAGTCACGTCGCCTTCGCCGTCGAAGACCTCGACGCGCTGGCGAACAAACTGGAAGAAGCCGGCGGCGTCGACTTCGAGAGCAAACCCCACGCGATGGGCAGCGGCACCCGCATCTTCTTCGTCAAAGACCCCGACGGTTACCGTATCGAGTTCATCGAACGGAGGAATTGAGGAATAGAAGAGTGGAGGAGTCGGGAAAAGCAATCTGCAACTCCTCCACTCCTCCATTTCCTCCAAAAATACGTAAAACTACGTATTGCGGTTTTGTATCGCGCGTGGCAATAATTCCGGTCCCATGCGAGCCGCGAGGACGAGACTGGAGCAGATCACCACCCAGCGCGGCTTCACCCTGACCGAGCTTCTGGCGGCCATCGCCATCCTCGGCATCCTCATAGCCATCGCCATAATAATCCTGCTTGGAATACTGGAACAGCGTCGCGTGGACGCCGCCACGAAGCAACTCGTATCGGATATGCGACTGGCTCACGTGAACGCGACGAATCAGTTGACTGACTGGCGGGTCGTGGTCGTGCTCGAGAGCGGAGGCGAGCAGAGCGGCCCGGATTATTATCTGGCGAGATTGCAACAACCGTACGAAGGCGAAGGGGATGAGCTTCCGGTTTTCGCTCAGCGCGCGCCGAAGTTCTTCCCCGGAAGTGTCAAAGCCAAGAACGTCATAACCGAGGCGGGGTCCATCGTGGACGACCACACCGCCGATTACTGGATCCCACCGTGGGAATCTCCGCCTCCGGAGGGCACCGACACCCGCACCTTCGAATTCAACTCGAACGGGACCATGAAGGTCTATGGCGCCGCCAGCGGCTCGGTGTGCGTGACAGAGGATAACGATCCGCAGAACAGGGTGGTGTCTCTGTCGGCCACGTCGCGTCTCAGGGTCGAAACCGACTCTCTATGCGACACCTCCACGGGAGCTACGTAGAATGGATCGCAGTCGCTTGAGTGAGAGACCGGGAAGAGAGGCCGGGTATTCCCTGATCGAGGTGATGGTTGCGATCATCATCCTCGCCGTCGCGATCCTACCGATGGCGTCGATGTTCGACGCGGCTCTGAACGCCTCTCAAACCGGCGGCGACTACGACAAGGCCCGCGCCCTCGCTCACCAGACCCTCGAAGAGATCCGCGCCCTCGACTACGAGCGGGCCGCAGAGAAGTACGCGGTCGATGCTCCACCTTCTTGCGCTTCCGGCAAGTTTACTTGCTCGGTGGACGCTGAGTTCGTGGATGGGAACCTCCAGCCGGATGGGGATTCGAGGAGCCGGTTGCTCGTCGCGGTCGAGGTGGAGTGGGACGGCAAGACTTACAGGTCGAACGCCCTCGTGACGGCGAGCGAGCCGTGAGGCGGATAATAAAAGAGCAGGGCGGGTTCACGTTCGTGGAGGCGCTCGTCGCGATGTTGATGATGCTCACCGTGATGTTCGCTCTGTACGCGATCTTCGACGCCGGGGTACGGATCTTCAGCTTCGGCAACGACAAGACCGAGGCTGTGGAGAACGCCCGGCTTGGCATGGAGCGGATGGAGCGTGAGATACGGGCCGCCAGTCCATACGACCCGACGACCGAGCCGACCCGGGATCACCTCTTCTTCGCCTACGCCACGCCCTCGGAGCCGATGATGCCCCCCGAAATCCCGACCTCCTCCGCCAACAGCGTCACCTTCGGCAACGACTTCAACGGAGAATGCGGGCTGAGACGTTTCGTCGCGGCTACCGGAGAGTGTCAAAGCGCGCAGGACACCGGGGAGTTGATCTCCTACTACGTCAATGCCGACAGGCTCCTCATAAGACGGAGCAACAACCGGTTCAGTTCGGTCATAGAGAACGCGTGGTCCCTCGAATTCGAGTACTTCGACGCCGAAGGAGCGGAAGTCTTCGACCAGAGCGAGATCGAGAAGATGAGCATAACGCTCGTCGTGCGGGTCGATGGCCGCGCCCAAACGCTGACGACGGACGTAGCCCTGAGAAACCGGGCCGACTGATGCGCCGGAAGCTCGTCGAAGACGAAACCGGGGTCGCGCTCGGACTCGCGATCATGGTCGTCGTAGTCGTGGGCGTCATGGGCGCGGGCCTCCTCGTCTTCGCCCGCAACGACCTCGAATCCGTGATAAGAGCGAACCAGGGCCAGAGAGCTTTCTACGCCGCCGATGCCGGGATACAGGCCGCCAAACGCCAACTTCTCGGCGACACACTTCCAGAAAGCTACGACGATGACGACGCAAACGACGCATGCGACTCGCCCGCCGACGAAGACGCTCCGGTTTCCTCCGAGTGGACAGGGAGCGGCGCGGAGAGGGAGTTCGCCGAAGACGATTTTACGGCTGCGATTCGCTGGCTGGGCGACGGGTGTGGATTTCCTACCGGCGGCGACCCCGACTCTGAGTATTTCGAGATCGTCTCGACCGGGACTTCCGGTGATGCGAGGCGAAGGATCGAAGCTACCTACGTCGCCTCCGACGTCGGAGCGCCGCTCGCGAACCACGCCGCCGAAAACGTCGTTATCGGAGGGACCGCGGAGATAGTTGGCGTCAGCGTCTTCAGCGGGGCGGACGTCGAGATTGCGAATTCGGACTCGCTGCAAGGCTCCGACGATATTTACCCCGACTGGGCGACGGAAAGCAGCGCCGCGGGCGTCGGGGCTGTGGGGGATATCTCCGGCGACCGGAGCGAGGTGGGCACTCGGGACTTCGATGGAAACGAGGGGTTTGTCGCGGAGGACCCGGTCGAAGGCGAAATTTCCTTCCCCTTCGACCCCAACCACTTCCCCTCCGCTCTGAATTTTCTGAAGGAAGAGGCGGACGAAATCCACTCCGGCGGCGGTTTTTCCTGGCCTGCGAACTCTTCGAACAGCACCGTCGTCTACGTCGAGTTCGATGGGAGCGTCGGTACCGTGAACTGGACTCCGGGTATTTGCGACGATCCGTCGGAGTGCCGGGGAACGCTCGTCGTGGAGAACGGGGATTTCGTTATGAGGAGTGGTTCGGCGTTCGGTGGCGCGGTTGTGGTCGCGGGAGGGGAGAACCAGGAATCGCTCTCCGTGAACGTGGAAGAGGGCGCGCTTCTCGAAGGTTTCGCAAGCTCTTCCGGCGAGATAAACCTCAACGGCGAAATCCAGGCGCCCGCTCGGGAGGAGGCTATGCTCCGGCCCGGTTTCCACGGGACGGAACTCTGGAGCTGGCGCGAACTTTACGAGTAGGTGGCTTCGCTCCCGGAGGAGTTGAGGAGTCGGGAAAAACAAATACCACTCCTCCACTCCTCCATTTCCTCCACTCCTCTCTAAAGCTAGAATGTCCTCATGGAGGAAAAAGACGACAGAGGGGCCGTCAGGGTTGGGATCGTCTGGGGCGGCATCGGAGGCGTGGTCGGGCTGCTCGTCTCGCTCCTCGGGTCTTTCGCCGGCATAATCGCCGCCGCGTTTATCGGCTTTTCGTGCGGACGCCGCGCCGCCGACGCGGATGCGGGGACGAGGAGCGGAGCGTTGTCCGGGCTCATCGGGGGCGCGCTCGCGGCTCCCGTGTTCGTCCTCGGGGCCGCCGCCGGAGCCGTCATCTCCGCCCAACGAATAGGCCGGGAACAGTTGGCGCGGACGCTCTCGGAGTTCGTGGAAGTCCAGATATCCGCCGAAGCGGCGTGGAACCTCTACCTCCTCAGCCTCGTCTTCGCGGGCTTCCTCCAGGCAGGACTCCTGATCGGGGTCTCGGCCCTCACGGGCGCGCTGGTCCTCCGCAAGAGGCGGCCTTGACGGCCGTTTATCGCTTCGGGGTCGTGATCAGCTTTCCGTAGGTCTCCCTTCCGCCAAGCCTCGCGAGCGCGTCGGGAACTTCTTCGAAGGGTACGACGGAGTGAACCAGAGGGGAAATTTTCCCGGCCTCGTAAAGCCGCATCAACTCCTCGTGCGTCCGGCGAACGAGGTCGGGTTTGGTCTTGTTGTACAGGCCCCAGTGGAGCCCCACGACCGAGTAGTTCTTTATGAGCGCGTGGTTCGTGGGGGCTTGGGCGATGCGTCCTCCGGCGAAGCCGATGATGACGATGCGGCCCTCGAAGGCCACGCAACGCCGCGAACCATCGAACACGTCGCCGCCCACCGGGTCGAAAACGACGTCCGCTCCGCGCCCTTCCGTCGCCTCTTTGACCGCCGAAATGAAGTCCTCCTCACGGTAGTCGATGGCGAGGTCCGCGCCCAGCTTCCGGCAGACGTGCACTTTCTCTTCACTTCCCGCCGTCGCGATGACCTTTGCTCCGGCGGCCCTCGCGAGCTGAATCGCCGCCGAGCCGACACCGCCCGCCCCCGCGTGCACGAGGACGGTCTCTCCCTCTCGTAAACTCGCCCGGTGATGCAGCGCGAAATACGCAGTCTGGAAGATGATGTGCATCGCGGCGGCCTCCTCGAACGGCAGCGAGTCCGGGATGGGGAAGAGGGCGTCCTCCGGTACGACGACCTTCTCCGAGTACCCGCCCGCCGGAAACGGGGTGGCGATGACGCGCCGCCCATCCACGGTACCCGCGACCTCTCCGCCCGGCGAGAACGGCAACTCCGGTCTCTCCTGATACTCGCCCCGGCACATCAGGATGTCGAAGAAATTCAGCGCCGCCGCTTCGACCTCGACGACGGTCTCGCCATCTTTGGCCCGCGGGTCTTCGACCTCCTCCAGTTTCAGGACGTCCTTCGGGTCTCCGAGTTCGTGGACTCGCCAGGCTCTCGTCATCTTTTCCTCCGTTCGCGTGGCCTTTGCGCGGAGCTTATCATTCGGAGACGCTGGCGCGTTTTTCGAGCCGCTGTTAAGCTCTTCGCCGGAAGCCGGAAACGAACTTTTGGAGGTCGGATGCTGCGAGTGAGGGATTCGATGGCGCGGGAGGTCGCGACGCTGGGGCCGGAGGCGAGCGTTGCCCAGGCGTGGCAGCTCTGCCGCGAGAGGAGGGTGCGCCACATCCCCATCATCGAGGACGGTAGGCTCGTCGGGCTCGTTTCGGATAGAGACCTTCGCGACGCCAGTCCCGTCAGGAAGACCGGGGACGGCGGGGAGGAGAACGTCTTCGGGTGGGCCTGTATGAGGGACATCATGAGTGGGGAGCCCGTCACGATAGGTCCGCTCGACACCATCGAGCATGCGGCGCGTGAGATCTACGAGCGGAGGATCGGCTGTCTCCCCGTGGTGGACGGCGGTGAGTTGGTTGGGATCATCACTTCGTCTGACATGATGCGGACCCTCATCGAGCTCTTCGGGGCGGGGAGCGTCGGGACCTGGCTGGAGGTCGAGGTCCCCAACGAGCCGGGGGCGCTGGCCGGGATCGTGGACACGGTTCGCGACAGGCGCGTGAACATCGCAAGCGTCTTCGTCGCCCCGGCCCCCCGCGCCTCGAACCGAACCATAGTCCTCCGCCTCGACACGACGAACCCGAAGGGGATCGTGGACAGCCTGAAAGACTCGGGCTACGAAGTCTCCACCGTCGAGTCC
>JBOHBL010000344.1:0-1692 GCA_050698295.1 Rubrobacteraceae bacterium
ACGTTCAGAGTACGCTTTCGCAAAACTCTCCACAGGACTCTCTGGCGGAGATCAAAGACGAACTCGAGGAGAGCCCGGAGGTCGAGGAGGTCTACTACAACTACCTCCGCGCGGGGGCCGCCAGAGGGAGAGACCCGCTGTTCCGACAGCAGTACGGACTCAAAAAGCCCGGGTTCCCGACCGCCTGGAAGCGGCAGGGGCGCGGGATGAAGGTCGCCGTGGTGGACAGCGGCGTCGCGGTCAACCATCGAGACATCAAGGGCAAGGTCGCCGCGAAATACGACTTCCACAACGATAACCGCACGGTCGAGGATCTCAACGGCCACGGCACCCACATCGCAGGCATCATCGGCGCGAAGACGCGAAACGGGGTCGGCGTCGCCAGCGGCTGTCCCAGGTGCCGCATCATCGCCGCGAAGGCGCTCGATAAGAACTTGAACGGCTTCGATTCGGACATAGCCCGCGCCATAAACTGGAGCGTCAACAGGGGCGCGAAGGTCGTGAACCTGTCTCTGGGCAGCGACGGCGGGCCGAAGAGCGTCATGAAGCGCTCGATAGACTACGCGAACCGCAAAGGAGCCGTCGTCGTGGCGGCCGGCGGAAACTACGGCGACGGTCGGCGCGTCTGGCCCGCCGTGTACAAAAACGTGATCTCCGTTTCCTACACCGACCGGCGCGACAGGCGTTCCCAAAATTCCAGCTACGGACGCTGGATCGACGTGGCCGCTCCGGGCGTGGAGATTATTTCCACCGTGCCGGGAGGCTACCAGAGGCGCTCAGGGAGCAGCTTCTCGGCACCGCACGTCTCAGCTCTAGCCGGGATACTTTACGGTCAGGGACGCGGACGGAAGGCCGTCATCCGGCGCATCAAGGCGACCGCCACGGACATAGGCCCACGCGGGAAAGACGCCTACTACGGCCACGGCCGCATAAATGCCGCCAAAGCCAGCCGGGGCGGGTAGTGTTTCAGGCGCGGCCTCCGGCCACGAGGCGGTAGATGAATAGCAACAGCATGGCTCCGAGGATGGCCGTGACGAAGCTGCCGAGGTCGAACTGCGTGTACTGGGGCGTTCCGGTGAACTGTTCATAGAGGAAGCCGCCGACGAAAGCGCCCGCTATGCCGAGCAGGATCGTGATGATGCAACCGCCGGGGTCCCGGCCGGGCATCAAGAGCTTCGCCACGACGCCCGCGATCAACCCGAATATTATCCAGCTTATGATGCCCATGAACCTCTCCTCTTTTTCGTAAGCGTTCGAAACAGTTTACGCGGGAGGTCGCCGACTCGTTTCGAGACTCCGAAAAGATTCCGTAAAAACTCGCGATTTGGTGAACGGTTCCGGGCCGTCGTCCGTAGAAACCTTTAGAAAGGGAAACCGTTTGAAAGCGAGGTGGTCGCGGACACTCATCCGGATTATTCCGCGCATGGCGGAGTTCTAGCAAGTTCCAGACAAGCGAGGAACAGGAGGTAACGTGGTGAAGAAGTTGATGATCATGGCGGCGATGCTCGCGATGATGCTCATCGCGGCGGCGCCCGCGATGGCGCAGTCGAGCGCGGTCGGCGGCGACGCGCAGTTCCAGTTCCAGTCCAGCCCCCAGACCGTCACCCAGACGGCCGTCGCGACCAATCTCAACAGCGGCGGAGGCACCGGCGCCGCCGTTTCGCAGAATATCTTCATCTCGCAGAGCGCGGT
>JBOHBL010000345.1:0-3549 GCA_050698295.1 Rubrobacteraceae bacterium
ATACACTCCTCCGCTCATGCGGGCAGGATGCCCGCGCCCCCAGAGACAAAAGCCGGCCCGTTCCTTGCCGACATCCTCCGCGTATGGTAGCTTCTCCTCGTAACTTTCGGGGGCGGGTGGAATTCCCGCACCGGCGGTGAGTCCAGGGAGGACGGACCTCCCCGGAAAGCCCGCGAACCTTCGGCGAAGACCGGAGGTTGAGCCGGTGAGAGTCCGGCGCCGACGGTGATAGTCCGGATGGGAGAAAGAGGAAACGTGGAACGGGATTCCTTTATGGATCTCGCCCGCAGTCTCGCCGAACGCGGGCGTTTTACCGCAGCGCCAAACCCCCTGGTGGGAGCGGTCGTCGCGCGCGACGGCGCGATCATAAGCGAGGGCTTCCACGTCCGTCCCGGCACCGACCACGCCGAAGCGATGGCGCTCAGGAAGGCGGGCGCGAAGGCTCGCGGCGCGACGCTGTACGTGACTCTGGAGCCCTGCAACTGTCACCACTTCACGCCCGGTCCGTCGTGCGCCGAGACCATTTTGAAGGCCGGAATGCGGCGCGTCGTGGTCGGGCACCTCGACCCCAACCCCTGGATGAACGGCAAGAGCATAGGTCTGCTGCGCGAGAGCGGTGTGGAGGTCGAGGTCTTGAACGATCCCGCCTTCGAGCGGCAGAACGAGCAGTTTTTCTGGCGCAAAAGGACGGGGAGGCCGTTCGTCCACCTCAAGCTCGCGACGACGCTGGACGGCAGGATCGCCGCGCCGGGCGGCGACAGCAAGTGGGTGACGGGCGAGCAGTCGAGGCGTCGGGGCCACCAGCTTCGGGCCGAGGCGGGAGCTGTCCTCGTCGGAGCGGGGACCGTCCGGGCTGACGACCCGACGCTCGACGTCCGGGACCTCGACGAAGAACCGCCCGCCGTCGCCCGCGTCGTCCTCGACCCGCGCGTCACGACGACGCCCGAGAGCAAACTCGCCCGAACCGCCGGGGAATCTCCGGTCGTGGTCTTCGCGGACCACAAATATCTGGATGGACGCGAAAAGCCTCTGCGGAAGCTCGGGGTCGAGGTGGTGGGAGTTCCGGGGACGTGGCGGGGGCTCGACCTTCCTTTCGTCCTCAACGAACTCGGTGGCCGCGACGTTCGGGGGGTCCTCGTGGAGGGCGGCGGAGAGACGGCGAAGAGTTTCCTCCGGCGAGGACTCGTCAACAAGATGACTATCTTTTATGCTCCCAAACTCGTTGGGGCGGACGGAATGCCCATGATCGGGGCGCTCCGGATCACCAAAATGGCCGAGGCGCTGAGGTTTTCGATCTCCAACGTCGAGATGCGCGGCGACGACGTCGCGGTGGAACTCTATCCATTCGAAACAGCGAAGGAGGAACGTGTTCACCGGGCTGGTTGAAGAGGCGGGCCGCATCCTGCGGCTCGAAACGGGCGGGATGCTCCAAATAGAAATCTCCGCCCCCGAAGTGTCGAAAGACGCCACCGTCGGAGACTCGATCTCCGTTAACGGCGCGTGCCTGACCATTGACGGCATCGAAAACGAGAAACTCGCCTTCAACGCGATGGCCGAGACGCTCAGGCGCACCGCCCTCGGCGCTCTCAAAGCGGGAGATATCGCCAACCTCGAACGGGCGATGAGCCCGGAGAAGAGGTTCGGCGGTCACCTCGTCCAGGGACACGTCGATGGTGTCGGAGAAGTGCTCGGCGTCGTGCCGGAGGGAGACGCCGAGATGTGGGAGTTCGCGGCGCCCGAGCCGGTGCTCAAATACACCGTCGAGAAGGGAAGCATCTGCGTCGATGGGATCAGCCTGACCGTCGCGGCGCTTCGAGACGACTCTTTCACCGTTTCGATCCTGCCTCACACCAGAGAAGTCACGAACCTGAAGAACCTTCGCGTCGGGGACACGGTGAACCTCGAAGCGGATGTGATCGGCAAGTACGTCGAGCGGCTCGTAGGTCCGCACATCGCGGATTATCTGGAGAGAACCGAAAGCCTGAGAAATTGAGAAGTTCGAGAGGAGAACAGATGGAACCGTTCAGTCCGATGGAAGAGATCCTGGAAGACATCAGACAGGGCAAGATGGTCATAGTCTGCGACGACGAGGACCGCGAGAACGAGGGGGACATCACCGTCGCCGCCGAACTCGTGGCGGCGGACCACATCAACTTCATGGCGACCCACGCGCGAGGATTAATTTGCCTCCCGATGGCCGGGGAGATCATCGACCGCCTCGAAATTCCTCCGATGGCCCGCCACAACACCGAACCCCTCGGAACGGCCTTCACCGCCTCCATCGAAGCTCGCGACGGCTGCACGACGGGTATCTCGGCGGCGGATCGGGCGCACACCTGCCGCGTGGCCGTCGATGATGCGACCACCGCCGACGACCTCGTTATGCCGGGACACATGTTCCCGTTGCGGGCGCGGCCGAACGGCGTCCTCGAACGCGCGGGACAGACCGAGGGCGCGGTGGACCTCGCGCGTCTCGCGGGCCTCAAGCCCGCCGGGGTCATATGCGAGATCATGAACGAGGACGGCACGATGGCGAGAGTTCCCGACCTCGCCGAGTTCTCGAAGAAGCACGGCATCAAGATGGTGACCGTGCAGCAGATCATCGAGCACCGTCACGCCACCGAGTCCAGAGTGAAATGCGCCGCCGAGACGAAGCTCCCGACGCCTTTCGGAGAGTTCCGCGTCCGGGCCTACGAGAACGACGCCAACGACCTCACCGACCTCGCGCTCATCGTCGGCGAGCCGGAGGGCAAGGAGGACGTTCTCGTCCGTCTCCACTCCGCGTGTTTGACGGGTGACGCGCTCCATTCGCTCCGCTGCGACTGCGGCGAGCAGTTGGAGGACGCCATGATCCAGATCGCCCAGGAGGGCGAGGGCGTGATCGTCTACATGCAGCAGGAGGGTCGCGGCATCGGGCTCCTCAACAAAATGAAGGCATACCACCTTCAGGACGAAGGTCTCGACACCGTCGAAGCGAACCAGGAACTGGGACTCGCGCCCGACCTCAGAGACTACGGCATCGGAGCGGAGATCCTCGCCGACCTCGGCATAGATAAAGTCAGACTTCTCACGAACAACCTGACGAAGGTCATGGGGTTGCGGGACTTCGGCGTGGAGGTCACCGAGAGGGTCGGCATCGAGGTCTCCCCAAACGGCTACAACGAACGTTACCTCCGAACCAAGCGCGAGAAGCTCAACCACGTCCTGAAAGAGGTCTGAGGGATGGACCGCTCGAACCGCGTCAACCACATCGAGGGAGATTTGTCCGCCGCCGGATACCGGTTCGGGATCGTGGCGGCGCGCTTCAACGACTTCATTGTCAAACCGCTCCTCGAAGGAGCCCTCGAAGCGATAGACCGCCACGGCGGAGAGCTTGGCTCCGTGGACGTGGCGTGGGTCCCAGGGACGCAAGAGATCCCGCTCGCCGCGAAAAAGATGGCGTCATCGGGGCGTTACGACGCCATTATTTGCCTCGGGACCGTGATCCGGGGGGCCACCGCCCACTTCGACTACGTGGCGGGCGGGGCGGCGAGCGGTGTGGTCTCCGCC
>JBOHBL010000346.1:0-5338 GCA_050698295.1 Rubrobacteraceae bacterium
CGGCGTTCCTGCCGACGATGAGGCCGCGCTCCTGACATGCGGCGAGGACCTTCGCCGCTTTGTCGGGGGCGGGTTGTTTGCTTTCTTTGTCCTCGACGAACTCGATGCCGATCAATAATCCGCGCCCGCGCGCGTCCCCGACGTTCGGGTGGCTTTCGAGTTCGGAGAGCTTCGCGAGGAGCTTCTCGCCCATTTCGGCGGAGCGTTCCGGCAATTGCTCGTCTTCCATTATTTGCAGGTTTTTTATCGCGACGGCGCATCCGGCGGGGTGTCCGCCGAAGGTGTTCACGTGGCGGAAACGCTCGTACTCTCCGCTCGCCGCGAAGGTCTCGTACAGCTCGCGCTTCACCGCCGTTGCCGAGAGCGGGAAGTACGCGCTCGTTATCCCCTTCGCCATCGAGACGATGTCTGGTTTGACGCCGTAAAGCTGATGACCGAACTTCTTCCCCGTCCTTCCGAAGCCGCATATGACTTCGTCGGAGATGAGGAGGACGCCGTGACGTTCGCATATCTCTTCGACTTTGCCCATATATTTTTCGGGCGGGATGAGGATTCCGCCTCCGGTGATGATCGGCTCCATGATGACCCCGGCGACCGTCTCGGGCATCTCCCACAATATGGCGCGCTCGATCTCCTCGGCGTACAGCCGGGCGCACTCTTCTTCGTCCTCGACATTGTGGTGACCGCGATACGAGTCGGGTGGCGGGACGTGGATGAAGCCGGGCGAGAGCGGCTCATAACGGTACTTGCGCGCCGCCTGTCCGGTGGCGGCGAGGGTGCCGAGGGTGTTTCCGTGATACGCGCGGTACCGGCTTATGAACTTCCAGCGGCCCGGATCTCCGTTTTGTTCATGGTACTGGCGGGCGACTTTGAAGGCGACCTCGTTCGCCTCCGAGCCGGAGTTCGAGAAGAAGAAGACGTATTCGTCGTCGAGCCACTCGTTGAGTTTCTCACCGAGTTCGATGGCCGGGACGTGGCTTTTCGTCAACGGATAGAAAGGGAGCGTGTTCAACTGCTCGTAGGCGGCGCGGGCGAGTTCTTCACGGCCGTAGCCGGCGTTGACGCACCACAACCCGGACATGCCGTCGAGGTATCGGTTGCCCTCGATGTCGGTGACCCAGGCGCCCTCCGCCGAGGCTATGGTCATCGGCGAGGCCTGGGGGTCGTAGCCGCTCATGGCGTGCCAGATGTATTTGCGGTCCTTCTCGACCCATTTACCTGTCTCCTGGAGCACAGTCTTCTCCTCTCGTAGGCGGCTCGCCTTCGGCGAACCGCGCTGGTCAGCCCGCTTCGCTCGTCAGCTGGTCAGCCGGTCAGCTTTTTGTTCTTTGCTGAAATGCTGACTGGCTGACAAGCTGAAATGCGCGGGCGAAGCCCGCTGTCAGCGGCTCTTGGTGACTTCTCCCTGCCTCGCCCGGCTGTCTCCGTCGACGGCTACCGGTTCTTCGGGGCGTTGCGCCGGCTCCCTTTCGGCGCGGGGCTGGGTGGCCTCGGTGCGAAGCGCTGTGATCAGGCTGTAGCCCATGAAGGCGAGGATGATGAGAAACGGCAGTCCCGTCACGGTGACGACGTTCGAGAGGGCGGTGAGGCCGCCGGCGAAGAGCAAAACCAGCGCTATCGCTCCGAGCGACAGGGCCCAGAAGATCCTCTGTTGGGGGCGCGAGTCCTCCTCGTCGCCGGAGGTGAGCGTGTCGAGGACGAGCGAGGTCGAGTCGGCGGAGGTCGCGAAGAAGATGATGATCACGACGAGCGAGAGTATGGAACTCGCGACGGCGAGCGGGAAGGTCTCCAGCATGGCGAAGAGCGCGGCCTGCAGCGTCTCGTCGACTATGGCGGCGAGCCCGCCGGGGCCGTTGATCTCGATGTCGAGGGCGGTGTTGCCGAAGACGCCGAACCACATGATGGTGAACGCCAGAGGCGCGAGCAGCACCCCCAGGACGAACTCCCGGATGGTCCTCCCATACGATATCCTCGCCACGAACATCCCCACGAAAGGCGCCCAGGATATCTGCCACGCCCAGATGAACACGGTCCAGCTCGATTGCCACCCATCGTCGTTGTACGCCTGGTTCCAGAACGAGAACTCGATGAGGTTTTGCAAATAATACCCGGCGGCCTGCACCGTCCCCTGGAAGATGAAGACCGTCGGCCCGACCACCACGATGAACGCCATGAGGATTATGGCCAGAATCATGTTCAACTGCCCGAGCCGGCGTATCCCTTTGTCCAGCCCGATCCCGACGGACACCGCCGCGACCGCGGTGATCGAGAGCACGATGGCCGCCTGAAGCAAATTGCTCTCCCCAAGCCCGGCGACCCGCGTCAGCCCGGCGTTGACCTGCGACCCCGCGAGCCCGAGCGTGACCGCCACTCCGAACGCGGTCCCGAGCACGGTGAAGATGTCGATGACGTGGCCGAGGGGACCGTTGACCCTCTCCCCGAATACGGGATAGAACGCCGAACGCATCCGCATCGGCATCCCTTTTCTGTGCGCGAAGTACGCGAGCGTTAACCCCGCCAAACTGAAGACGCCCCACGCATGCAGCCCGTAGTGATAGAGCGGGAAGTTCAACGCCGCCTCCGCCCGCGCGGTGTCGGTTTCGAGGTTCATCGGGTTGCTGGAAAAGTTGGAGATTGGTTCGGCGACGCCGTAGAACATCAAAACACTGCCGATGCCCGCCGTGAATAACATGGCGAACCACGCCCAGTTCGTGTACTCCGGGCGGCTCCCGTCAGGCCCCAGACGCAGGTTCCCGTAGCGCGAGAAGCCGACCACGAGGACCAATCCGACGAAGACCGTCACGAGCAAAATATAAAGCCAGCCCAGAGAATCGGAGATCCAGGTCGCCATCGCCCCAAATATCCCCGAAACCGGCCCCGGAAATATCGCCGCTATCGCCACGAACAAAACTATGAATGCGGCCGACGTGAAAAAGACGACCGGATTCGTCCGCAAGCCTAACGCTCGCTCTACACGCTCAAACACGTTGCCCCTTCCTCTTGCTACCAGTAGCTCAAAACCTAGTGTAGATTGTTGACAATCCTACGTCAAGCATCGAGGATATTCGGATGGGAGGTTACGGAGCTATTTAGAGGAGGGATATTTTGACGGGAGAGGGGCGAGAGCCGTTTTTGCGGGTTGAGTGGACTGATGCGGAGAGTGGCGCGAAGGGGTATGTGGTTGTGGACCGTTTGGTGGGGGGCATCGCGACGGGCGGGACCAGGATGCGGAAGGGCTGTTCGATGGGCGAGGTCGAGGATCTGGCGCGAGGGATGTCGTACAAGGCGGGCGCGTTGAAGCTGCCTGTCGGCGGCGCCAAAGGCGGTCTCGACCATGATCCCTTCGCCCCGAACGCCAGAGAAGTCCTCGGGCGTTTCGTGAGAGCGATGCGGCCCTTGCTGACCCATTACTGGGTGACGGCGGAGGACCTCGGGGTTCCGCAGCCCTTGCTCGATTCCGTCTTCGAGGAGGCGGGACTCGGGATGTCGCTCCACGCCGCGCTGAGAAGAAGTGCCGATCCCGGCAAAACCCTCACGCGGGTGCGCGAGGCGTTCGCGGTGGAGGTCGAGGGGATCGCCTTGCCCGACGTCATCGGGGGCTATGGAGTGGCGGAGGCGGCGAGAGCGGCCATCGAGAGCCTCGGCTGGCCCCAGAGGCGGGCGCGAGCCGTCGTGCAGGGATTCGGGTCGATGGGCGGCTCCACCGCCCGCTACCTTGACCGGATGGGAGTGAAAGTGGTCGGGGTCGTGGATGCGAAAGGAGCCATAATAAACCCCGAGGGGCTGGACGTGGAGCGTCTATTAAAAGCCAGGAGCGACTACGGAGAGATAAAAAGGTCCGCTCTCCGGAGTGGAGACGGAGAGCTTCCCCGAGAGGAGTGGCTCTCCATCGAGGCCGAAGTGCTCGTTCCGGCGGCCGTCTCCTACGCCATCACCGTCGAGAACTGCCACGAGGTAAACGCCGACCTCATCGTCGAGGCGGCGAACGTCCCGACGACCCCGGAAGCGGAAGAGAGGTTGCTGGAGCGAAACATCCCCGTCGTCCCGGACTTCATCGCCAACGCCGGGGCTGTGGGATGGGCGTGGTGGACGCTCTTCGGCGACATCTCGGCCGAACCCGCCGACGCCTTCGAGAAGCTCTCCGGAGAGATGCGCCGCGTCGTCGGGGAGTTGATGGCGGCGTGGAAGGAAGGGAAGGGGAGTCCCAGGGGGACGGCGAAAGAAATCTCGCGGATCACGCTAGACGACCTCGCCGATAAATACGGAGAAGCGAGCCAGACGCGAAGAGTTCTGTGACATCTCGATTTTGCGGGACTTTCGGGAGTGGCGGGACCCGGATTCGAACCGGGGACACCATGATTTTCAGTCGCCACCGGCTCATTATAGCCTGTTTTATTCTGTCCGGTAATTTGGCTTATCTATAGGGTTTTCAGTGGTTTCAGGGAGACGCTTCGTCCGCTGTGTACCGGCCTGTATCGCCCCGGTTGCAGTACGGTAGCTGGTCTCAATTCGGGCGGGGGACTGAGGCTCCCAAGGTCGAGCAGGAAACCTGTGAGACGGACGACGGATGTGGTTTTAAGTGGTTTGAGGAAGACTTCAAAAGAGCAACCGGGCTACCATCAAGCCGCCCGGGTCTTTGTGGCAAGCTGCTTCTCACGGTAGCAAGCGAGTGTCTCTTCGCCAACGTGACCCCAGCGCCGACGCCCGAGAAGCGAAAACCACCGCCGACCGTAGAGGGCGAGAGTCGTCAATCCCCCGAGCCGGCCCCAGCGGACGAAGTCGCCGGCCTCTGAGTGAGCGGCCCGATGATCTTCGCCGTCGAGCTCGAACATGGAGCCTTCGATAAGCGCAGCGAGGTGCTCGCGGGAGATGTCCGAGTCTACCCGGTAACGGAAGGCTTCTTCTTGCCAGTCGAACCAAGCTTGCAGATCTTCGGGCTCCAGACCGGGACCGTGGCCCCGATCCCAAACCTTCAACAGGCACCGAGGAATGCGATGGTGGACCTCGCGCCGATCCGCAGAGGTGACGGCCATCATGCCACCACCCTTTCCGACTTGCGGACTCGCGCTGCCCGACACTTCGCAGCCCACACAAGAGCGGCAAAGATGTGCTTGCAGGGCTTGCGCCGGCGCCGCCAGTCAGCGCAGCCGCAGCGCCCCTCGCCGGCCAGCGACACCCGGTAACTGCGCCCCGGCTCCGAGCACGAGGGAACGGAGAGACCGCCCGCCGGCATGAGCCGGATCTCGGCCCCACGATTGCGCCAGAGCACGAGACCCCGACACGCACGACGCGATACACTTGACCCGATCAAGGCATACCCCCTTGGTCCAGGCCCCAG
>JBOHBL010000347.1:0-1874 GCA_050698295.1 Rubrobacteraceae bacterium
AGGCTGTACAGGATGCCCATTTTGTCCTTCAGTCGCCGCAAGAGACGTAATGCCCCCTCGAACTCTCGCGCCGCGCCTTCGCCGTCGCCCCGGCCCAGAGCGGCTATTCCCATGACGGTGTGGCACATGGCGCACGTCCGGACGTCACCCACCTCCCGGAACAGGGACAGGGCTTTCTCTATGCGGGTCACCACCTGTGTGGGATCCTCCAGCATAGCCATCATCCCCAGCGTCAATTGCAAGTAGGCGACGGTCCTCCGGTCCTCCGGGGATTTCGCCAGCAACGCTCGGGCTTCTTCGCGGAGCGTCGGTATCAGTTCGTGGCGGCCCAAAATCCCCACCCCGTGCGTCAGGTAGTTGATCGCGGTCGCCCGCCCCACTTCATCCCCGAGTTCTTCGTACAGAGCGAGGGCTTCCTGGAGCATCTCTATCGCTCGCTCGTCGAGATGATAGACGGCCATGAAGCCGGCTTCGCGCAAAGCCTTCGCCCACAGGGAGGCCGGCGCCGCGCCGCTTTTCGCGAGTCCCTTCTCAATCCACTCGCGCCCCTCGATGGCGGCGCGGATGCCCCAGAAACGTCCCAGCGCCGCAGCCAGCCGCAAACCTGCCCGCGCCCTTTCTTCGCGCTCGACGCCTTCTTCGTCGAGGAACCAGCCGAGAGCGGCCCGCAGGTTGGCATACTCCGTCCCCAGCCGCTCCAGCCACGCTATTTGCCCGGCTCCGACCAACTCCGGCTCCGCCGCCTCCGCGAGCGCCAGATAGTACGACGCGTGCCGGTTTCGGACGCGCTCTTTTTCTCCGCTCTCCTCCAGACGTTCGAGCGCGTACTGGCGGATCGGCTCCAGCGTCCTGTAGCGCGGCGCGGCGCCTCCCCCCGCTCCTGCGATCACCAGCGACTTGTCCACCAGCCGCGAGAGGAGGTCGAGGATATCGTCTCGTTCGATGCCTTCCCCCGAACACGCCTCTTCGGCCGCTTCGAGCGAGAAGCCCCCGGCGAACACCGAGAGCCTGTGGAACAGCTTTTGCTCTGGCTCGTCCAGCAGTCCGTGGCTCCATTCGAGCGTCGCCCGCATCGTCTGGTGGCGGGGTTCGGTTGTTCGGCCGCCGCCGGTCAAGAGACCGAGGGAGTCTTCGAGCCTTTCGGCGACCTGCTCGACCGCCAAAGCCCCCATCCGCGCCGTCGCGAGCTCTATGGCGAGCGGTATGCCGTCCAGCTTCCGACAGACCTCGGCCACCGACCGGGCATTGTTTTCGGTCAGATCGAAGGCGGGCAGCCGCGAGCGGGCGCGGTCCACGAAAAGACGCACCGCCTCGCAGCGCATCAAGCCCTCGGGCGCTCCGTCCTCGCCGGGCAAAGAGAGGGGAGGCACCGCCCAGACGGCTTCGCCGGGGACGCCGAGACGCTCCCGGCTCGTAGCCAGAATCTTCAGTTTCGGACAGGCGCCAAGCAGGGTGTCCGCAAGACGAGCCGCTGAGTCCACGAGGTGCTCGCAGTTGTCGAGGACTAGGAGCAAATCCTTCCTCCGCAGGTGATCTGAGAGCGTATCGGCGAGCGGGAGATTCGGTTGCTCGTGGACGTCGAGCGCGGCGGCCACCGCCTGCGACGTCCCTTCCGAAAGCGGCGCGAGTTCCACGAGCCATACCCCGTCCGGGTACGCCCCCACGAGGCCGCGCGCCGTCTCCACGGCGAGGCGCGTCTTGCCGCAGCCGCCCGCGCCGGTGAGGGTGAGGAGGCGGGTCATCGAAAGCAGCCGCTTGACCTCCAGAGTTTCGTTCTCCCTTCCCACGAAGCTGGTCAGGGGGGCGGGCAGGTTGCTTGGGCCGCCGGACTTCCCGGATCCGCCCGCGCCCTTCTCCGGCAGCCTCCCGGCCCG
>JBOHBL010000348.1:0-3431 GCA_050698295.1 Rubrobacteraceae bacterium
TCGCAGAGGCGGGAGAGCATGTCGAGCTTCACGGCGCGGTGGTTCGGGCTGTCCCAGAGATTGTGTATCTCATCCGGGTCGTATTCGAGGTCGTAGAGTTCTCCGGTGTCGAGGCTGTGGACGGCTACGAGCTTGTGGCGCTCGGTGCGGATCATGGTGGCGTGCGCCGCGGGGTTCTTGTGCCAGGGCATCGCGTCGTAGTACTCGCAATACACGTCGGAGCGGTGGGGAGTCGGGGCGGTTTGTCCGATCAGGAGGGGCATTAGGGAACGTCCCTGCATTCCCGGATACGGTTCCAGTCCGGCCGCGTCGAGGAGCGTGGGCGCGAGGTCCACCAGTTCCGTCAATGCCTCGATGCGTTTGCCCGTCGAAATCTTTCCAGGCAAGGAGACGATGAGAGGAACTTTTACGAGTTCTTCGTAGAAGTACGGGCCTTTCAGGTAGATGCCGTGGTCGCCGAGCATCTCGCCGTGGTCGGACATGAAGATGACGATGGTGTCTTCGGACTGTCCGGTGGATTCCAGAACGTCGAGGACACGTCCCACCTGGTCGTCTATGAGGTCGCACATCGCCCAGTAGGCGGCCCGGATGTGGCGATGGTCGTCGTCCGTCATCTCCGAGAACGGATAGAGTCTCTCTCCGTAGGCTCCGTGGTGGTCGCTCTTTTGGAAGGACGGCTTGTCTTCCAACTCGCCTGGTTCGTAGTTGGGAAGCGGGATGTCGTCCATGAAATTCAGATAGCGTTCCAGGCACTCCGCCGGAGGGTCGAAAGGGTGGTGCGGGTCGAACATGTTCACGGAGAAGAGCCACGGATGGTCGAACGCGGCGCCCGCCTCGATGAAGTCTATTGCTTTTTGGGCGCACCACGTACTCTGGTGATGCTCGGCGGGGACGCTCGTTTGCACGTGCTTCGAGCCGCGAAACGGTGAGCGCGAATACTCCACGCCTTTCTCGCTCAACCAGTGGATGTACTCGTTGGTCGGCCAGTCGGGGTCGGGGTGGTGCGACCAGTGGAACTCGGCGTAGCCGTCATCTACGCGGCGTTCGGTCGCCGGGCTGGCGGAGGGGTGGCACGGGGAGATGTGGAGCTTGCCCGAAAGCCCGCAGACGTAGCCCGCGTCTGCGAGGAGGCGGGTGACGAGCTTCTCGTCGGGCGGGATGGCCTGTCCGTTCTGGCGGGCGCGGGTGGTTCGAGGGTATCGTCCGGTCAGCATGCTCGCTCGGCTCGGGGCGCATACCGAGTTCTGGCTGAAGCAGTTCTCGAAGAGCGCGCCGTTTTCGGCCAGGCGGTCTATGTTCGGCGTTCTTACGATCTC
This sequence comes from Rubrobacteraceae bacterium, assembly GCA_050698295.1. Taxonomy (GTDB): domain Bacteria; phylum Actinomycetota; class Rubrobacteria; order Rubrobacterales; family Rubrobacteraceae; genus JACCWD01. The sequence continues at coordinate 1,317 of JBOHBL010000348.1, forward strand.
GTTGCCGTAGCATCCGAGGGTGTCGACGCGTTGCTGGTCGGGGCAGATCCAGAGTACGTTCGGCTTCGTCATCGAAGCTCCTTGCCTCGGGTCGTGGCGGCTCGGATCTTCTCCAGCGGCGCTTTCGGCTCGCGGTCGAAGGTGAGGAGGCCGTTCTTCTCCTGCTCCACGTCGGTTAGCTGCGTGTAGCAAAAACCCTGAACGGCATCGCTAGAGAGAAGGGCGGAGATCAAAGCCTCGTAGCGTTCGAGGAACTCCTCTGTATTCGTCACCGTGCTGTAGCCCCATCCCCCTTCGCTGTCGAAGGCGATGCCGCCGAACTCGGTTATGAGGATGGGCTCTCCCCGGTATCCGTGTCCGGGGACGCATATGGGACGTTTCGCGGGGTCGGAAGCGATCGCGGACTCCGGAGTGGCGTAACTCCTTGCCAGAGCATTCGCGTCGCGGTAGTCGTGGATGGCGAGGAGGTCGGTCGTGGCGTGTTCCCAGCCGTCGTTGGAGACGACGGGACGCGAGCCGTCGAGCGAGCGGGTGAGGTGGTAGATCGCGAGGAGGTGTTCGACCTGCGCGGGATCGGAGAGGAGTTTCGGCGCGCCCCAGCTCTCGTTCATCGGGACCCAGGCGACGATGCACGGGTGGTTGTGGTCGCGCCGGAGGACTTCCTGCCACTCCGCGGTGATGCGCCGGACGTATTCGCGGGAGTACTCGTAGGCGTTCGCCATCTCGCCCCAGACGAGGAAGCCGAGGCGGTCGGCCCAGTACAGCCAGCGCGGGTCCTCGACTTTTTGATGTTTCCTCGCGCCGTTGAAACCCATCTCCTTCGCAAGCTCGATGTCCTTTTTGAGGTCTTCGTCGGTTGGGGCGGTGAGGAGACCGCCGGGGAAATAGCCCTGATCAAGGACGAGCCGCTGGTAGTACGGGCGGTTGTTGAGGAGAACGCGCCCATCACGCGCCTCGACCTTGCGTAGCCCGAAGTAACTCTCCACGCTGTCGAGGACTTCGCCGTTCTCATCCAAAAGCTCCAGCCGCAGGTCGTAGAGGTTCGGGTGTTCGGGGCTCCAGAGATGCGCGCCCTGCCACGCGCTGAGGTGCGGAGTGGGAGGAGCCTCGCCGCGCCGAGCGAGAGACAGGCGGCGCTCGACCAGCGGGGAATGCGCTTCGGCACGGTCCTCCAGCGCCTTCTCTCCCTCGAACTTCGCGACGAAGCGCAACGTCATGCCCGGCTCGAAGTTTTCGATCTCGACCTCCGCGTCCGCGCAGGCGGCGTCCACGTCGGGCGTGAGGTGGAGGGAGGCGATGCGTCTCCGATTGACCGGCTCCAGCCAGACCGACTGCCAGATCCCGGTGGTCCGCGTGTAGAAGATCCCCGCCGATTCTTCCTCCCAGTATTGTTTGCCGCGAGGAATCGTCACGTCGCGCGAAGGGTCTTCGGCCCGAACCACGACCATGTTGTCCCTGTTCCGGAGCGCGCCCGTGATGTCGGCGGAGAATGGAGTGTGACCGCCCTCGTGAGAGGCGGCGTGTACACCGTTCACCCAGACGGTGGCGCGATAGTCCACCGCCCCGAAATGCAGGAGGAGCCGGTCGTCGTCTCCGAGAGAAGGCGCATCGAACGTCCTCGCGTACCAGACCACGTCGTGGAAGGAGGCATCCCCGACCCCCGACAACTCCGACTGGTAGCAGAACGGCACGGTGATGCTCCGGTCGAAAGGGTGGTCCACAGCTTCGACGGTGTGCCATCTTCCGGACAGGCCGAGATCTTCGTCGTCGAAGGCGAACGACCATTCGCCGTTCAGGTTGATCCAACGCTCACGGCGGAACCGCGGACGGGGATACTCGGGGCGCGGGCTCTGGCTCAAAGTCTCGAACCCTTTCATCTGACTCGCGCGATGGCGATGCCGTCCACGTACTCGCGGATGATCGGCAGGATAATGGCGGAGACTCTTTCGTCGCGGGCGAGCTTCTCGTTGAAGAAGCGCATGGCATCTCCCTCCTCCAGGACGCTCCCGCCCCGGATGGCGTTGTCCGCGAGGATGAGCGTTCCGGGGCGCGAGAGCGAAAGCGAAAGCTCCAGGTACTCCGGGTAGCCTTCCTTCTCCGCGTCTATAAAGACGA
>JBOHBL010000349.1:0-1237 GCA_050698295.1 Rubrobacteraceae bacterium
CTCCTCGAACGCTACCGGGCGTCGCTTTATGGTCGCGCTCTCAGGCTTTTGGGACACGGATCGGGCGCGCAGGACGCCGTTCAGGATACGTTCGTGATCGCGCTTCTGAAGATAGATCAAATCCGCGAACCCGAAGCCGTCGGCGGCTGGCTCCATGCCATCCTGAGAAACGTGTGCCTGATGAGGATACGTGGAGACCACGGAGAGGTTCTCTTCGACGAGATGCCTCGCCGGATCGAAAGCTCTTTCGAGTCCTCCGTCGAGGAGGCCATAGACCGGCTCGCGATGCGCGACTGGGTGTGGACGGCGCTCGGAGAGCTGCCCGAGAGCCTGCGCGTGACGGCGATGCTCCGCTACTTCGGCGGCTACCCCTCCTACGGAGAAATCTCCGCCATCCTCGGAGTGCCGGTCGGGACGGTGAAAAGCCGGTTGAACGCCGCCAGGATCCAGCTTGCCGAGAGCCTCCTCGAAACGGCCGGTCTCGAACACGACGGGGCGCGCCGTCTCACCGAGTCGCGGACCCGTTTCTACGAGGCCGCCTGGGGCGAGTACAGCCGGGGGGAGGGTTGCGATCTCCTCCTGAGCGACTACAGAAAAGACGTAGTGGTGACCTTCCACGAAGACCCCGACGTCCGCGGCATCGAATGGCTCCTGACCGAGTTCGAGGGGGATCTCGAAGCCGGAATGAAGTTGACGCTCACGAACGTCGTCGCGAGCAAAGACGTGAGCATAGTCGAGGGAGACTTCGAGAACCCGCGCGATGACCCCTTCCGCTGTCCCCCCGCCGTCACCTTCGTCGGCTTCCACCGCGACGGCGGGATAGAGCGGGCGCGCCTGTACTTCGCGCCGCGAAAGACCGCCGTCGAAGAAGGAGGTGAGAACATGCCGTATCGGCCACGCGCCGCGCTCAGAGTTTCGTGAACACCCGACACAAGGAGAACACCATGCAGGAAACAATCGGCCTCGACTTCGAGGTTTTGCGCCGGGCGATCGAGGGTAGCGACGCCGAGGCGCTCATCGGCCTCTACGCCGACGACGTCGAGGTGAGGATCGTCAACAAGAACACCCCGCCGAGCATGCCGTGCCTGTTCCGCGGCAAGGAGTCCATCGCCGAGATGCTGCGCGACGTGTGCGGCAGAAACATAAAGCACCGCATCGAGGACGAAGTCGTCGGTGAAGAGCGCATCGCCTTCAACGAGGCGTGCGAATACCCGGACGGGGCGAAGGTGCTTGCGGC
>JBOHBL010000350.1:0-10378 GCA_050698295.1 Rubrobacteraceae bacterium
GAGTGGAGGTTCCGTCCTCGCGGCGATCCGGCATGGGGTTGGGCAGCGTCCACGCTATTCTCTCGCAGAAGGCGAAGAGAAGCGAGAGCATCTCCCCGTTGGAGAACTCCCTGACGTACCACCCGTCGCCGGGAACACGACCGTCGAGGAACCTTTCCGCCGCCCTTCTGGAGGAGAAGACCGGCAACACGTCTTCGCGGTGATCCCACATCAGATGCGGCAACTCCAGACCCCCGACCTCGCGCCGGACTATGAGGTAATGCCCGAAAGTCGGACTCTCTTGCTCTCTCGGATCCCGCTCAATCGATTTCATTTAGCTCGATCCAATCCCGGTACTCGGAACGCTCCGGTCCGCCTTTCAACTCTTCGCGCCAGGGAGCGTCCCCCTCACCCCTCATCCTTCGCCCCTCCAACTCGTCCCGAACGACACCCGAATGGTCCCGCCCGCACCGGCAAATAGCCTCCTCGGAACCCGTGAAGTTCAACCTCTCCCCGCAATCGCACTCCACCACGACGCACTCCGGACACCACACGTAGTCCCTGCCGTGGGGAATCTCACGCACCTCGTAGTGTCCCCTCGTGTGTTCGACGATGGTAGCCGTCAAAGCCTCCTCCTTTCCCCACGAAAGCTCTCATACGACGAGCAGTATGCAACTATCGTATCCAGCTACTATATATCTCCGTCTGGTTTCGTGTCAACACCAGATTTGGATCTTTGACGAACTTTTAAAGCCGACCTGGCGGAGACTGGAACAATCGCCTGTAGCCGGGGATTTATCCCCAGACTTCTTCGGCGGTCTCGACGATGAGGCGCAGCTTGTCCGTTTGCTGCTCGCGGGTGAGGACGTTGCCTTCGACGGTGGAGGAGAAACCGCACTGGGGCGAGAGACAGAGCCGGTCGATGTCCACGAATTTGCTCGCTTCTTCGATGCGCCGTTTGAGGACGTCTTTGTCTTCGAGTTCACCGCGCTTGGTGGTCGCGAGACCGAGGACGACCACCCTGTCCTTCGGGACGAAACGCAGGGGCTCGAAGCCGCCGGAGCGGGCGTCGTCGTATTCGAGGAAGAAGCCGTCCACGTCGAGTTCGCCGAAGAGGGCCTCGGCGACGAAGTCGTAGCCGCCCTCGGCGGCCCACGAGGAGCGGAAGTTGCCCCGGCACATGTGGGTGGTCACGGTCATGTTTTCGGGCTTGTGCTCCAGAGCGCGGTTTATGTTCTTTATGTACGTCTCGTGCTGGTGTTCGGCGTCTCCGCCGAGGCTCGCTATGTACTCGCGCTGCTTCGGGTCGTTGAGGTAGGCGAGGCTCGTGTCGTCGAACTGGAGGTACGCGCAGCCGAGTTCGCCCAGGCGGCGGACCTCCTCGGCGTAGGCGGAGGTGAGGTCGTCCCAGAACGATTCCAGGTCGGGATAGAGGTCTTCGTCGATGGCGGCTCGGCCTCCCCGGTAGTGGACCATGCTCGGCGACGGAATCGTCAGCTTCGGGGTTGAGGTCGTCGTCCATTTGAGAAACTCGAAGTCCTCGCCGAAGATGGTTTCGGAGACGCCGAGTTTACCGTCGATACGCATCGCGGCGGGGGTGAATGATATCTCGCCTTCCTCGTTTCGGAACCGGACCTTGAGATCTCCCGGCGCCTTCGACACGCCGTCGAGGCGGTAAATGAAGTCCATGTGCCACGAAGCGCGCCGGAACTCTCCGTCGGTGGCGGATCGAAGCCCAACCTCCTCCTGCATCCTCACGGCGTCGCGTATCGCCTCGTCCTCGACGCCGCGCAACTCTTCGGCGGAGATGCTCCCCTCCGCGAAATCCTCGCGAGCTTTCAAAAGCTCGGGCGGACGGAGCAAACTCCCGACGTGGTCGGCTCGAAAAGGCGGTCTCGCGCGGGTCAACTTTATCCTCTCCTTCCTGCGTGGTCGATGAAGATTGTAGCGAAGCCGCTATCGCTATTCCCTCTCGAAAACCACCACGCCTTCTCTGGAGAAGATCTCCTCGTACTCTCCGCTCTGGCGCAGTTCCTGGGTGGACTGCAAGTTGAGGATCGGCTCTATCTGCGTGTCGTAGCCGGGGGCCGTCTCGTCGAGGATGACGTACTCGGCGTCCTTCACGGTTGGGAATAGATAAAGGTAGCGTCTGTGGGCGAGATGCGGGCCGATGTTGTTCGTCGCCGAGACGCGCGCGTCGTCGGGGATGAGGGTGACCGCCTCGTCCAGGGCCCGGGTCCGTTCCGGCGGGGCGGGGTCTATCACGGAGCGGTAGTTGGCGGGGGAATGAAATACCGGCAGCGGCCCGCGCTCGAAGTCCATCTGGACGCCGAAGAGCAGGATGCCAGAAGCGAGGACTATCGGGAGCTTCGCGAGTTTGGAGGGGTTGGGGACGAAACGTCTGGCGCGACGGCGGCGCGGGAAACGGGTCAGAGTCGATATCCCCGCGGCGGCGGCCACGTAGGAAAAGGGGAGGATCGGGGCCGAGTAATGGTAGTTGACGCTCGTCATCTGAGGGCGGTCCGAGAGGAGGTTTATGGAAATTTCGGAGGCCGGGATGAGAGCCAGATGCGGCGCGAAGAGCCCCAGGAAGCCCGTCATGCCGAAGAGCTGGAAGAAGTACGTCCACTTCCCGTCGGCGAGCATGTAGGCGGCCACGAAGAACGGGTCCGTGATCGCCGTCCGGATCACACCACCGATGGAACCCCCGAATGCCTCGTAACGCTCCTCGACGAGCCCGCTGGAAGCCCCCGTGTTGAAGGCCGGTATGATGACCAGCATCGTCAGCAGAAAATAAGCGGAACTCGCCAGAAAGACGAGTATCCCCCACCTCGGCCTCTTCTCGACAAAGAGCGCATAGAGACCCATCATGCCCACGATGAGGACGATGCCTTCTTTGGTCAGCGAAGCGAGGACCGCGAAGACGAGGAACGGCCAGAGCCTCTTTTCGAGCAGGTAATGGAAGGCGAAAAGCAGGAACGTCCCGGCCATCATCTGGGCGTGGAAGTCAAAGAGGTTGGCGGCCTGCAGACCGGGGCTGAAGAGGTACGCGACCGCGATGAGCGCGGCGGGCCAGTCCCGTTTGAGGAACCTCCTCGCGAGCCAGTAGAGCGGTATCGCCCCGAGCCCGACGACGACGGCTTGAGTCACGAGGAGCCAGTGGGGACTCGCGTGGAGCCAGTAGAGGGGGACGAAGGCGAGGAGCAGGAAATCCGCGTGGTTCTTGAGGCGGCTGGTGATCTCCCCGCGCTCGTCGGTGGCTTCGAGGATTCTTCCCTCCGATGAGTTCCACACCGCCTGGTCCATGTTCCCGAGGTCGAATCGCGAAGAGGCGTATATTTCGTGCTTGTAAACGGAGAGGAAGGAGATGAGGACGGCGTAGAAGAGCGCCGCGACGATGACGAACTCGCGCGCTCGGAACCGGAAGCGCCGTCCGGGCTTCTCTCCGACGGGTCCTTTGCGGATTTCCGGGCTACGAGTCTTCAAAACTCCTCCACGTGAAGTTGGGCGGCGCGAGCCACCCCGCTTCCTCGGGGACCGTCAGGCCGGCCTCGCGCATCTTCGCGAGCGCGACGTCCGGGGGCTGCGCGCCCTCGATGCGCCGGACGACGCTCCCGTCGTCCATGCGCCGAACGGTGATGGTGTTTCCCTCATCGTTCGCGGTCGCCACATACGTTCCGTCGTAGCTGAGCTGGGGGTGTCGGCTGCCTCTCTCCATCATCACGCCGGTCTTCTCGAAAGTCCAGTCGGACGGGTCGAAGAGCCCGACGCCGCTCTCGTCGCCGTTTGTCCAGATCACGGCCATGTCGTAGTCGAGTTCGGGGACGGGGATCGAGGGGTCGTAGACGCCGAGACCTTCGGTCCCGGAGACTTCGACCTCGGCGGTCCCGGCGATGGCGGTGAGGCGCGACTCTTCGAGGTCCGCGCCCACCGGACGCTCGTCGAAGACGATGGTGTTTGACTCGAAGTTGTACGAGGGGAGACCGACCCTGTTCTCTGTCTCGTAGACGACGGCCTGTCTCTCCTCGAAGAAGTTGTACGCCGTGAGGGAGAGCCCGCCGCCGTTCTTTCGCCAGGCGTAGAGGGAGTTGAGACCCGTCCACGAGGGTCCGAGAATCGCGGGGGAGTCGGCGGGGCCGGGTTCTACAGGCTGCATCGTCGCGCCGCTCGCCGTGAGGGCGACGACGTTGGGACGAGCGTCATCGGAGTACCGGCTCGCCAAAAGCCACTCGCGGTCGTTGGAATATCCGCCGTGGACGAAGACCTCGCCCGCTGTGGCGGTCCGGGTCAGGGCCCGCGTCCCGCGAGCGAGGTCCGCCCCGTACAGGTCGCCGCGGAACTCGCCATCCCTCAAAACCGTATAGGAGAGGTTCCGCGAACCGCCGTTCAACAGGGGAGCCGTGGCGAGACCGTCCGAGACGTGGATGGGAGTCCTCTCCCCCGTTGCGGGTTGGGTCGCAACGACATCTCCCTCCCCGGTCGCGTACACGATCTCCTGTCCCCTCCCGACCGGGAACGCGGCTCCGACCGCGACAAAAAAGGCCGCGAACGCCGCGAGCAGCAAAAACCCGTAGCGCGAGAGCCCGGACGCGAGCCTCGGACGCCGGGCGAGCAAGCCGTCGGCGGCTTCGTCGAGTCTCCGGAAACGTCGTGGAAAGAAACCCATGATCCGGCAGAGTATATCCGAGCGAAGTCCCGGCTTCGGTTTCACGCAGGTGGAATCCGGTCGGGCTCGCTGACAATAGCGAAGCCACAGGTTTCGAGAAACCTGTCTTGAAGCGAGGTGAAGGTTGCCGGATTCCGGTCTGTCGGTGGCGGCTAAGTATCTCTGACTTGAATATGAGAGAAGGTCCTGGGGGCGCGGGCATCCTGCTCGCATGAGAGCGGGATGTGGCGTTCAGCGGGCTCTGGAAGCCCGCGCCCCCAGAGAGAACCATTGTTCTTCTCTCGCTCAACGTCAGCTTGGAGATGCTTAGCCGCCCAGAGCGTCGGCGACGATCTCGCGGTGGTCGAACGCGAGTTCCACGCTCGAAGGGTCCAGAACCTCCACTTCGTCAGCATCCGTGTCAGCCTTCATCTCGCCGCCGGCGATCCTGGCGAGGAACACGATGCTGACGTTGTGGCCTCTCGGGTCGCGCTCCGGGTCCGAATAAACCCCGACGAGCTTCGACAGTTCCACTTCGAGGCTCGTCTCTTCCTTCGCCTCTCGGACGGCGGCGTTCTCGACCGTCTCCCCGATGTCCACGAAGCCGCCCGGAAGCGCCCATTCTCCTTTGAAGGGTTCGTTTTTGCGTTGGATCAGGACGATGCCGCCTTCCGACGGAATGACTATATCGACCGTGAGCTTCGGGGTTTCGGGAGCCGGCATGCTCTCTCCTTTGCGCTGATCGTTGAATCCCTGCTTATGTATCATCTGCCCCGTGCGCGATAAAGATAAAACTTCGTTCGTTTCGGAGCTTCCGTTCGCGGCGGGAATTTCACTCCTCGTCATCGCGCTTTACGCGATGACGCTCGCCCCGACCGTCCTCTATTATTCTCCCGAGAACTTCGACTCGGCGCATTTGCAGATTGTCGCGTACATCCTCGGTATACCGAGTTACACCGGCTACCCGACCTACGCGATGCTCACGCACCTGTTCACGTACCTGCCGGTCGGGGACGTCGCTTACCGGGTGAATCTGGCTTCGGCGGTCTTCGGGGCGATGGCGGTCGGAGTTTCGTTTTTGGTTTGCCGGAGGCTTGAGACTAATCGTCTCGGGGCGATGGTTGGGGCGTTGGCTTTCGGAGTTGGAGTGACGATCTGGTCGCAGGCCGCGATCGCCGAGGTCTACACGCCGCACATCCTCCTGATGAGCCTGTTTTTGCTCGTGCTGCTCGCATGGAAAAGCAACCGGACAGACAAATACCTCCTCCTCGCCGTCTTTCTCGGCGGGCTTGCGATGACGAACCACCTGACGAGTGCTTTCTTGCTTCCATCGGCGGTATTCTTCGTCTTCCTCGTGGATCGCTCGAAATTCCTGAACCCAGGCTTGCTCGTGAAGAGCGCGGGAGCTTTCATGCTCGGGCTTTCGCCGTACCTTTATCTCCCTCTCCGGGCTTCGATGGACCCGCCGCTCGTGAACGCCGGTTCGGGCGGCAATCCGGCGACGGTCTCCGGTTTCCTCGACCTCGTGTCGGGCGGAGATTTCAAGGGGAGGATGTTCGTCTTCGGGCCGGCGGAGCTGCCGGAACGGTTCGCCATTTACGCCGGACACCTCGCACAGAACCTCAACCCGGCGCTGCTCGCGCTCGCCGCTGTGGGGATTTTCGTCCTCTGGAGAAGAGATAAGGCTTCATTCGCGCTTCTCGGGAGCGTTTATCTTCTCAACCTCGTGTACGCGCTGGAGTACGACATCGAGGATCTGGAGATCTACTTCGTCCCGACATACTTCGTTTTGTGTCTGTTTTTGGCCGTCAGCGCGAGCGCAACGGTCCGGCACCTGGAGGAGAGGTCTTCTCGCCTCGCTACGGCCGCGAGCGCGCTGGTCTTTGCGGCCGTATTTGCCACCATCCCTTTTTCGTACGCCTCGGCGGACAGGAGCGACGACTTTCTCGGGCGGGAAATCCTTGAGACCGTCGCGAACGAAACGGAGCGGAACTCCACGGTCCTCTACCACGGGCGCACCCTCCACTACATGCAACTCGTGGAGGGGAGGCGAGAGGACATCACCCTCGAAGACCCGTTCTACACCGCCGACTGGACCCCGCGGGCGGAGGATGCTCTGGAACGAGGCCCGGTCTACGTCCTGTATCCGGGCGCGACGAACTCGCGGCTGTACCGGGAGGCGGGGTACGAGTTGCGTCCCGTCAGAGAGGGTATGCTTTACGAGGTGGCGGAGAGACGACAGTGAGGCTTCTGTGCATAAGCGACCGGGTGGAGAGCATGCTCCACGGCCCGACGCTCAATTCTTACGCCGCGGGCGTGGATGCCGTCGTCTCCTGCGGCGATCTGCCTTTCGACTATCTGGAGTACATCGTCACCTTCCTCGGCGCGCCGCTCTACTACGTGCTCGGAAACCACGACCCGGCCCCGGAGAGCAAAGAATATCCGGGCGGATGCACTCCTCTCGACGGAAAGGTCGTGGACATCGGCGGCGCGGTGCTGGCCGGACTTTCGGGATCGCGGTTCTATTCAGGCGGTTCGAACCAGTATTCCGAGCGCGGGATGAGGATGAAAGCCTGGTCGCTTTCGGCCAGGATACGGGGCCGTTCCCTCCTCGGGAAACCCAAACCGACGATCTTCGCGACCCACGCCTCTCCGCTCGGATACGGGGACGCCGAAGACCACGCGCACGTCGGCTTCGAATCGTTTCTGGGACTCATAGATAAATTCCACCCTTCGCTCTGGCTCCACGGACACGTGCATCTCTACGGCGCCGATCAGGAAAAACAGCGCATTGCGCGACGAGGTTCCACGAAGGTTCTCAACGTCTTCGGGCATTGTTTTCTGGAGATTTGACCTCCCCACTCGCCGCGCTTTGTTGTAGATTCTCCGGGTGGTCGATCAAATGGACGCGGGCGAACAGGCTGACAAGGATTTTTCCCGAGCGAGGCGGAGAGCCTTCCTCCGGCGCATCGGGGCTTTCCTGAGAAACGACCCCGCCTCGAACAAGCTGCTCTCCTTCGACGAAGTGAAGAGCGCTTTGGGGGCGGTCGAGCGGGTTTATCTCGGGATGAGGACGGTCGAGGTGGCGAAGATCGTCGGGAGCGTCGGACGCCATCGAGATTTCGATAGGGCGTTTCTGCCTTCGAAGGGCGAACTCGGGGAGCGGTGGAAGAAAATAGACCGGCTCATGCAGAAATCCGAGGAGTTGCCGCCGGTGAGCCTGTTCAAGATCGGGGACGCCTACTTCGTCAACGACGGCAACCACCGGGTTTCCGTGGCCCGCCAGCAGGGGGTCGAGATGATCGACGCCGAGGTCATCGAGCTTCGGAGCCGCGTCCCGATAGACTCCGGGATCACCGCCCAAAGCCTTCTCCACAAGATGGAGCTCCGCCTCCTCCTCGAACGCTTCCCCTTCGACCGCGTCCTGCCCGAAGTCAGGCTCGAACTCTCCGACGTCGCCGACTACCGGAGGCTCCGCACCCACCTCGAGGCGCACGGTTTCCGCCTCTCGCAGCTCTGGAAACGCTACGTCTCGCCGGAGGAGGCGCTTCGGGACTGGCACGAATACGCCTACAGGCCGGTGGCCGACATGATCCGGGAGGAAAAAGTCCTCCAGGCTTTCCCCGGACGCACCGAGCTGGACCTGTACCTCTGGATCTTCCGCAACCGCGAACGCCTCGCCCTCGAAGCTCGCGACGACCGCATAACCCCGGAGATCGCCATGGACGACATCCTCCGCAAACGCCACCGCCGCCGGACCCTCGACGAATGATGAAACACGTCTCGCATCCCCCCTTATAATCTCCTCAAGGAATAAGCGGACAAACCAATCGCGAGGAGCGGACATGGCTTCAGAGAACGAGAGCCCGCAAAACCGGACGGGAGAAACCCAAACAACAAACAACGCGCCGAGAAAGAGACGGAAGTGGCCCTGGATCGTCGGCGGACTCGCCGGACTCGTCTTTCTCGGGTTCCTGATCGCGGGCGCGGTGGCCGTCGCCCTGCTGTTCAGCGGCGGAGGCGGAGGCGGCTCCCCGGTGGCGAACTACAACGAGGAGTACGTCTCCGGCGAAGGCTCTGAAAGAGTAGCCGTCATCCCGGTCATCGGGACCATCGCCGCCGACACCGGCGACGTCGGGGGCGTCGCGCCGACCACGACTCCGCAAGGGCTGACCGACGCGCTGGCGCAGGCCGCCGAAGACGACGGCGTCGAAGCCGTCATCCTGGAGGTGAACTCGCCCGGCGGCGGCGTGACGGCGAGCGCCGAGATGCACGACGCCATCGTGGATTTCAAGGACGAAGCCGACAAACCCGTCGTCGTCTCGATGGCCGACACGGCGGCTTCGGGCGGCTACTACATCTCCACCCCGGCGGATCGGATCGTCGCCTACGAAACCACCCTCACGGGTTCGCTCGGCGTCTTTTTGCAGCTCCTCGACCTCACCGGCATCGAGGAGGAGTACGGCATAAGCCAACGCTACATAAAGAGCGGCGAGTTCAAGACCATGGGCAACCCCTGGGAAGACCTCACCGAGGAAGAGCGCGACATCTTCCAGTCCATAGTCGAAGAGAACTACGACGAGTTCGTCGAGGTGATCGTCGAGGGCCGCGACCTCCCCGAATCCGAGGTCCGCGAGATCGCCGACGGCAGAGTCTACTCAGGTTCGCGAGCGGAAGAACTCGGCCTCATCGACGAACTCGGAGGCTTCGACCGAGCCGTGGAGATCGCCTCTGACCTCGCCGAAGTCGAAGACCCGACCGTCATCCGCTACGTCCAGGAGCCCGGCCTCGGAAGCCTCCTCCTGTCCCGCCTCCAACCACAACCGCCCGAAGCAGTCCAGGTCCTCGAAGCCGCCGGCGTCGAGTTCAGCGGCGAGCCCCAGTACCTCTACGTCCCGGGCGCGGGAAGCGCGGCGACTGTACGCTGAAACGGTCGTTGGGAGAAGGCTGGGGGCGTGGGCTTCCAGCCCGCGGCAGCCTCCGCGCCTGCGGGCAGGATGCCCACGCCCCCAGAGAGGAAAACCGTCTTCTCTCGGATCCAGCCTGGAAAGACGTAGCATGCTACGTCTCTACGCCGGCGGGACTATCCTCTTGACGCCGATGAGGTTGTACCAACTTCCGACGCGCTCCTGGCGCACCACGGTTCCGGGGTAGGGGGCGTGGATCATATCCCCGTTGCCGACGAGGATGCCGACGTGATGTATGCCGCGCTGATTGCCCGTGTTCCCGAAGATGAGGTATCCCCGCCTCTGCTGGGACCGGGGAACCTTTTTTCCGGGTCCGCTGTGGTACTGATCCGAGGCGACTCTCGGGAGGTTGATGCCGAACTTCCTGTACACGGCGTAGACGAACCCCGAACAGTCAACCCCCTGCTTCGAAGTCCCGCCGTATTCATACGGAACCCCGAGCCAGGACCTCGCCTCCTTGAGAACCCGCTGCCCGGTGACCTTCTTGCCGGGCTTCGACCCGCCTCCCGACCCCGCCTTCCCCCTGACGACCCGGATCGCATCGGCGATCACGTAGCCTTTTTCCTTGCTCGCCCTCGAAACCTGCACGACGTACCCGTCCCCGGCCTTCATTTCATAGGCCCCGAGCTTCATCCACTTCCCGCCGTTCCGGCGCTGGTTCACGACTTTCCGCTTCACGCCCGAGGCGGTCGTGATTTCGTACTCCGTCGTCGGATTGTAACCGTTATTCGAAGGCCAGCGGGCGAAGATGGCGTACTTCGCCTTCTCGGGTATCCTGACTTTGTAC
>JBOHBL010000351.1:0-4347 GCA_050698295.1 Rubrobacteraceae bacterium
GCGTGGGGGAGGAGCGTTTGCGCGGCATCGAGGCCCGGCAATTCTCCGGGGAAGAGAAAGCGCGTCGGGCCGATGTTGTGGTAGAAAACGACGGCGGGCTGGAACTTCTCAGAGAGAGGGCCGTAGCACTGAGGGACAAAGTCTTACGGGAGCGAAGACCTGACCTCGACGAGGACAAGGAAGAAGACGAATAAGGGCTATTACGGGAGAGGTCGGACCCGGCGCAGGCTGGCGAGGGTCTTGCTGCTCGGTTTTCTGGCTTTCGGGCTTCTTCTGGCGGCGGGGGCGTATGGGATCTACAACGTCATAACCGAGCCGCCGGAGAGCTTTCAGCGGGCGATGTATCCTCTGCGGTACGAGGAGACGATACGGGAGGCTTCGGAGGCGTATGGGGTGGAGCCGGCGTTCGTGGCGGGGGTCATTTATGCCGAGAGCCGCTATGATCCGGAGGCCGTCTCCAGCCAGAACGCTCAGGGACTCATGCAGATCACGCCGGACACCGCCGACTTTATCCAGCGAAACAGCGGCATCAGCGGCGACTTCACCGATCCCGCCATCAACATCTGGATGGGGACGTGGCAACTCAGTTACCTCGAAGGGCGGTATTTGGGGGATGAGAGGTTGATGCTCGCGGCGTACAATTCGGGGCAGGGGAGCGTGGACGGATGGCTCTCCCGGGAAGGCTTCGACATAGAGACCGACATCCCGTACACCGAGACCAGGAACTACGTCGAGACCGTCCTCGAAGCCCAAGAGACATACGAAGAACTATACGGGAGGGATCTGGATCGAAACTCGTGACACATTCCAGGTAACGAGCGAATATCAGCCAACAGGCGACCAGCCAAAGGCGATAGAGAGCCTGGCGACGGGCCTGAACTCCGGCCTCGAAGCCCAGACTTTGCTCGGCGTCACAGGCTCCGGCAAAACCCACACGATGGCGAGGGCCATCGAAAGAGCGGGTCGTCCCGCGCTCGTCATCGCGCACAACAAGACCCTCGCGGCGCAGCTCGCCAGCGAGTTCGGGGAGTACTTCCCGAACAACGCCGTCGAATATTTCGTTTCGTACTACGATTACTACCAGCCGGAGGCGTACGTCCCGAGCACGGACACCTTCATCGAGAAGGACGCCCAGATCAACGAGGACATAGACCGTCTTCGCCACTCCGCCACGAGCGCCCTGTTCACCCGACGCGACGTCGTCGTGGTGGCGAGCGTGTCGGCGATATACGGACTGGGTTCTCCAGAAGAGTACCGGAACAAGATGGTCATCCTCGAAGAGGGAAACTTCTACGACCTAGATGACGTTCTGCGGGACCTCGTCAAAATACAGTACGCCAGAAACGACTACCAGCTCGCCCGAGGCAACTTCCGCGTCCGGGGCGACGTGCTGGAAGTCCATCCGGCGTATCAGGACACGATCTACCGGATCTCCTTTTTCGGCGACGAAGTGGAGAACATGACGGAGGTGGACCCTCTGACCGGCGAGGTCCTTCGCGAACACGACGTCCTCACCGTCTATCCGGCGACCCACTTCGTCACCGACGAAGACCGTCTCGCCATCGCCACGAAGAACATCGAGGCGGAGCTGGAACAGCAGTACGCCGAACTGGAAAAAGAGGGCAAGATCCTCGAAGCGTACCGGCTGCGCCAGCGCACCCGGTACGACCTGGAGATGATGCGCGAGCTTGGATACTGCTCCGGCATCGAGAACTACTCGCGCCACCTGGACGGGCGCCCCGCCGGTTCGACGCCGTACACCCTGCTCGACTACTTCCCGGACGACTACCTGACCTTCGTGGACGAGTCGCACATAACGCTGCCCCAGGTGCGCGGGATGTACCGGGGCGACCGGAGCCGCAAGGAGACCCTCGTCGGGCATGGGTTCCGGCTGCCGAGCGCGCTGGACAACCGCCCGCTCACCTTCGACGAGTTCCTTTTGAAGAGCAACCAGCTGGTCTTCGTATCCGCCACTCCCGGACCTTACGAGCTCGAAAACTCGTCCCGGATCATCGAGCAGATCATCCGCCCGACCGGGCTCGTGGACCCCGAAGTGGAAGTCCGTCCGACGAAAGGCCAGATCGACGACCTCCTCAACGAGGTCGCAAAGCGCGTCGAACACGAGGAACGGGTCCTCATCACCACCCTCACCATAAAAATGGCCGAGGATTTGACCGACTACCTCCTCGAACACAACGTCAGGGCGCGCTACATGCACGCGAACATAGAGACGCTCGACCGCATACAGATAATCCGCGGTCTCCGAACCGGAGAGTTCGACGTGCTCGTCGGCATAAACCTGCTTCGAGAAGGGCTAGACCTCCCCGAAGTCACGCTCGTCGCCATCCTCGACGCGGACAAGGAGGGCTTTTTGCGCGGGGAGCGCGCGCTCATTCAGACCATCGGAAGGGCGGCGCGAAACGTGAAGGGCCGCGTAATAATGTACGCCGACAAGGAGACCGACGCGATGAAGGTCGCCATCGGCGAGACGGCGAGGCGGCGCGAAATACAGAGAGCCTACAACGAGCGCAACGACATCACCCCGCGCACCATCAAAAAAGGCGTCTCCGACATCCTCATCGCCGCCGAAGCGAAGGGTCTCTACAAGACGCGGCGAAAGTCCGAGCGCGAGGCTCCCCGTGATCCGGACGAGTTGCGAAACCTCATCGCCGACCTCGAAGCCGAGATGCTCGAAGCGGCGGAGGACCTCAAGTTCGAGTACGCGGCGAAATTGCGAGATGAGATCAAGGATTTAGAGAGGCAGTTGCAGGAAATAGCTTGACGGACGGCTATGCTCGGTCGAGGATCATGGCCCAGTCGTCTCGTCTCGGCCTCGCGCCGAACTCGCGTATCGCCAAAAGCAGCACATCTTCGAGTTCTATAAATCCGGTTGGAACGTGGGCTTTCCGTAGTTCTTCGCGCCCGACGTTCGCCCCGGCTCCGAGATGAAGGCGGGGCGTGGTGATCGGGCTACGCCAATCGGGATGCCAGTGGTAAGCGATGATCTCTCTGTCGCTTCCGTCAAAGACGGTATGGAAATACGAGATGGCGATCGCCTTCCATGAGCTTCGACCATCGGCGTGTTCCGAAATTCGTACATAGAGTCTTATGGAAAGGGCGATGTCGGTCCCCGGCAGTTTTGCCGGATTCGCTCCGCCCAGGATCAAGGCGTGTTCCGAGCCAGGGCCATACTCCGCGCCATGAATGAGGATCACGTCCGGGGCCACGCAAGAGATGGATCTCTGGAGGACGGAGCGAAAATTATGAACGGCTTCGTATGGCGTGCGCCCGAACAATTTATCGGGCAACAGGCAAAAGGGACGCTACGTACATGACCCCCGGCCCGTTCTTCGTCCGGTCGTCCGGGTCGTCGTAATATCCGGAGTCCCACCGCTCGATGAACTCCCCAGCGGAGATGCCGAGGTGCTTCCGGGTTTGCCGGTCGAGCATCTCCCAACCTTCTTCTTTGGAGATCTCGCGTATCTCGTTATCTTCCGTCCGGGCATTCTCCATAATGGAATGAGTATAGCGCAGTGGAAGACTACGAGATCGGAGGTTCGAGCCGGTGGCGAGCTTGTTCGGGAGGATGATGTTGCCCTTCCCGAACGTGGTGGCATGCCCGATACTTACTTGCTGAACAGCCCGCTCACACCCGGCTTGAGGCGACCTTCCTCATCCAGGTAATCGCGCCAGCTCCTATTCGGGGAGTAGCCGAGCATCCTCTTCGCCTTTTCACAGGAGATGCCGGAGGCGTCTTCGCCGGGGTGTACGTTGCGTATCTCCACCTCGTCCCCGTAGTATTTGCGGACTATTTCGTCGAAGGGGCGTCCGCCCACGTTGTCCGGGGAGGCTATGTAGAAGACCTCGTGGCCGGGGAGGTCGCTCTCGACGGCCAGGACTATCGCATCCGCCAGATCGTAGACGTCTATGTAGCTCCAGAAGTTGGGGGAGAGGAGGGACTCGTCGCGCACCTGCGGTCCGAGGTTGATCTCGTAGTTCCCCTCGTGCTGCACCCAGCAGGGACGTATGGAGATGCACTTTATGTCGCTCCTCCTCACCGCCGCGTCCATGAGTTGCTCTCCGAAGTGCTTCGCGGTCGCGTACGGGTCCTGAGGACGGATGGGATGCTCCTCGTCCACAGGCACGTAATCCGGCAGGAAGTTTCTTTCGGGAAAGAAAAAGCCGGGGACCGTCTCGCTGGAAATGTTGACGAACCGGGGCACCTCCCACCGCACCGCCGCCTCCAGCGTGTTGAAGACGCCCATCAAGTTGTTTTGAAACACGACGTGAGGCGGGTTCTTTGTCGGTTCCGGCAGGGCCGCCGCATGCACCACCGCCTCCGCTCCC
>JBOHBL010000352.1:0-7762 GCA_050698295.1 Rubrobacteraceae bacterium
CAAGGGCTGGGCGACGTTGCGGGCGTCTATGTCGCTTGAAACGATGCCCGGAACCATCGGCCAGAACGTGAAGAAGTTGTCTCGGGCGATGAGAAGCACGCCCACGTCCTCGCGGTGGCGAATGGACTCGCAGATCTTCTTCGCCGCCGTGTACCCCCCGAAACCGCCCCCGACGATGAGGACCTTATTCTCGAAGTCCTCGTAGCGGGGCTTCTCCCAGGGAGCATATCGGGGCGGGGGGTTCAAGACCCTCTTCAGAACCGCCAGCCCGAGAGCCGCCCCTCCCAGCGCGAGACCTCCCTTTAGCAACTTGCCCATCCGAACCTCCCGACGCCGACCCGACTACGAAATCACATTTTATAAGAGAAAGCGCCTTCACCAAACTTTTGCGCCCGGCGAACGGAAAGACTATGATCGCGCGCATGCTCGACGAAGAACTCAGGAAGGGCGCGAAACCTCTTTATGGTTTCTTCACGGCCCCGCTCGCGCGGCGCATGAGCGGCAACGCGGTGAGCGTCCTGGGACTCGGAGTCGGAGTTCTCTGCCTGGCTGCGATCTGCCTCGGGCTCAACCTCCTCGCCCTCTTCTTCTGGCTCGCGAACCGCCTCCTCGACGGCCTCGACGGCGAGGTGGCCCGCGCAAGGGGCGAAAGTTCGGAGTTCGGGGCGTTCCTCGACATCGTCGCGGACTTCGCGATGTACGGAGGTTTTTTGGTCGCCCTGGCGATACAACATCCAGACGCCCGGCTCGCCCTCACCGTCCTCTTCCTCGCGTACTACCTGAACGGCACGATCTTCCTCGCGCTCTCGAGCGTCCTTGAGCGGCTGAAAGCGCAAAGACGGACGGAGCGCGGCCTCCACTTCCGGCGTTCGCTCACCGAGGGCTTCGAGACGATTTTGTATGGCGTACTCGTTCTGGCACTCCCCACACACGCCTCCCTCCTCACCTGGGTCTTCGCCGCGATGGTCTTCGTCTCCGCGATACAGCGCATGCTCGACGCGAAGAGGATTCTCGGCGGGTTTTAACCTTCCAGTACCGATACACGAACCGTGCGGCTCCTCGGCCCGTCGAACTCGGCGAGGAAGATGCCCTGCCAGCGCCCGAGGTCGAGTTCTCCGCCGCGAAGGAGCAGAGTCTGCGACTGGCCGAAGAAGCTCGTGAGGAGGTGCGAGTCGCTGTTTCCCTCGGCGTGGTCGAAGCGGACGTCGAGGGCGTTTATGAGGGCTTCGCTCGCCGCCGCCAGGTCGCGTCCGACATCGCGGTCGTAGTCTTCGTTCACTGTGATCCCGGCGGTCGTGTGCGTGGAAGCGATGACGCAGAGGCCATCCGCCACCCCCATCTCCCTGACCGCGCTCTTCACTTCGTCTGAGATCGAGACGAACTCGTAACGCCTGCCGGTGTCGACGCTGATGTCCGTGGTTTTCATGGAGCCTCCCTTCGGTCGGCGCATTTCAGCCGGTCAGCTTTTTGTTTCCAACGCTTCCGGCAACTGCGCGAAGCTTTCTACGATGAGGTCGGCGTTCGCCTCATCTCCGGGGCGGTATTTTCCCGTCTTCACTTGAATGCCCTTTATGCCCATCTTTTTCGCCCCGGCAACGTCCGACTCCGGGTCGTCGCCCACCATCGCGACTTCGTTGGGTTCGAGTTCCATTTCGTCGAGCGCGGCTTGGAAGAAGCTCTCTTCGGGCTTGCCGACGACGGTCGCTCTTTCGCCGCTCGCGTATTCCAGGGCGGTGACGAAAGGTCCGGCGTCGAGGGCGAGGCCGTCGCCGCGTTTCCAGAAGCGGTTTTTCTGGAGGGCGATGAGTCGGGCGTCGTCCATCAGGTGACGGAAAGCCTCGTTGAGCCGCTCGTAGGTGAACCCATCCCCGAGGTCTCCGAGGAGGACGACTTCGGGAGAATCTTCGGCAAGGTCGAGTTCTCCGAGATCCTCCATGAGCGACTCATCCACCATCGGGAAGCACTTTCGAGCCCCGATCAGGGCGGCTGCCGTACGCGCGGGCGTGATGATCTCCCCTTCCTCGATCTCGAAACCGAGCGAGACCAGGACTTCGCGCACTTCCCGGCGCGGCTTGCGTGTCGTGTTCGTGACGAAGCGGAGCGAAGCGCCGGAGTTCCTGAGCTTCTCGACGGCCTCGACCGCGCTGGGGACGGCCTCTCCTCCGACATGGAGCGTCCCGTCGAGGTCCACCAGAAGCCCTTTGACGAACACATCTATCCGTCCACGGGCCTGTCATCCAGAGATTCCCACACATCACTCACCACGGGTAATCCCATCCCACGCTCCTTGCGCTAGTTGCGGACACAGGTTCTAGTTTACGACGAGAGGCCGGGACTTTCGCACCCCGGCCTCTTTTGTTTGACGGGAAGCGCGGACTCCCCGACGTCACCATACTCCGCCCTGATGACCGCTTGCGCCGCTAACGGGTCGTGTCCTCCACCCGAGAAGTGTTTCATCGTCTTCCCACCGCACCGACAGGTTCCGGCGGACTCTTTCGTAGACTGTGATACAATATTCGAGTAATAGATAAGTGGGTTACCTTCGATAGAACGCCGCCCAATCAAAGACGGGGCGGCTTTTTCGTTGCGGTGGACCCAAAGAACAGAAAGGCGGGCTTCCATATGGCCCAGGGAACGGTAAAGTGGTTCTCCGACGAGAAGGGCTACGGCTTCATCTCACCGGACGATGGCGGCGAGGATCTCTTCGTCCACCACACTGGAATAGCGGGCGACGGCTTCAAGTCCCTCGATGAGGGCGCCACGGTCACCTACGAGGCGACCCAGGGACAGAAAGGCATGCAAGCCTCGAACGTTAGCCCGGCTTAGGCTCAACGCCAAGAATCAATGGAGCGGGAGGGTCGGGGCATAATTCCTGGCCCTTTTGTCCTCTAACGGTCGAGAAGCTCCGAACGGGACGGCAGCACTACCTCGCCACGGAGATCGCCCTCGCGAAAGGGAAGGCCATGCAAGAAGACCAACGAGTATCCGACATGGCGGACAGCGTACTGGCGCGTCAGACGGAGCTTCGCGCGCAACAAACCGGCGAGACCCCCGAAGAGGCGCTCGAGAACGTCCTCCGAACCGAGGCCGGACGGCAGCTCGAGAACCTGCGAGACGGGCCGCTCGGCGGCGAAAGAGCGGACCAGTGGCAGGAGGCCGTCGTTCGCAAACGCGAGCAGGAACTGGCCAGGGCGCGCGCCGAAGAGAGAAGGCGAGTCCAACTCGCCGCCGCCTGGGAGCCGTTTTTGCGGAAGGAACTCGAGGAGTTGGAGCTGCGAAAGAACGGTGAGCTTGCCCGGTCGCTCGGCAAGCCGCTGCCGGGGGAAAATCCGGCGATATTGCAGCAGCTCGCCTCCGAGGATCAAAGACAGGCCGACGAAGGTTTGGTCGCCCTGATGAATGGCGGGAAGGTCTCCTACAAGCACATAGACGAGCTCTCGCCCGAGGACATGCCCGCCAGAAGCGCGGCCAGCAGGTCGCGGACGACGTGGCTCAAAGAGCGGCGGGACGCCTGGCTCAACCACGAGCAGAACCCTTCTTTTCTGTAGGCGCTCCCCGCGCGGAGTCTCAGCCACCGACGGGCTTGTTATCCAGAGATTCCCACAGATACAGACAGGCCAATGTCCGTTCCGGCCGCCACGGAACGGAGACCTCTTCGAGTTTTTTCGCGTCCGGCATGTCCGGCAGACCGCACGCCTTCTCCACGGCCCGCTTTATTCCGAGGTCGCCGACCGGCATGACGTCGGGTCGTCCGAGGTGGAACATGAGGAACATGTCCGCGCTCCAGCGTCCAAGCCCTTTGACGGCGGTGAGACGCGCGATGACCTCCTCGTCGGGCATCTCGCGCATTTCCCCGAAACGCAGTTCGTCTTCGAGGGTGCGCCGGGCGAGGTCGCGGAGGTATGAGATCTTTGGCCGCGAGAGGCCGCAGGCTCGCAGGGCGTCTTCGTCCGTGGCGAGGATGAGTTGCGGCGAAGGGGTTTCTTCGTCGAAGAGGGCGGTGAGTTTTCCGTAGATGCTCCTTGCGGCTTTGGTCGAGAGCTGCTGGCCGACTATGGTCCTCACGAGCGCGCCGTATCCGTCCTCGGGGCGACCGCGGCGGCGCTCTTCGCGGCCCAGCGGGCCGATGCGCCCGACTATTCCGACCATCACCTCGTCGCCGCAGGAGAGCAAATGAAGAGTCCCGGTGTCCTGAAACTTGGAGGAGGCCGAGACGTTCGGTTCGGAAGCTATCGTTTACCTGCCGAAAAAGAGTTTCGCGGCGGGGCTCATCATGTCCGGGTTCCACATCGGATCGAAGGTGAGCTGGGCGTTGACCGTCTCGACGCCTTCTATGGCGAGGGTCTCGGTCTCGACCTGTTCTTGAATGAGGTCCCCCACCGGGCACATCGGGCTTGTCAGGGAGAAAGTGACATCCACGTGGCGGCCTTCGTCGTGGACTCCCACGTCGTAGATCAGGCCGAGTTCCACGAGGTCCATCCCGATCTCCGGGTCTATAACGTTCCGAAGCTGATCCGTAACCCGCTCTTCCGTCAACACGCTCTCACCTCATATGGTAGTTTCTCGCTGATCGCAGGCTAATTGTAAAAGCCCCGCCCCACTTTTCCACTATTTGTAGTAATCGAGCCCGGTGTGGTGGATGACTTCCTCGCCCATGATGCTCCTCAACGTGTTCTTGAGCTTCATCTGCTGGATGAAGAGGTCGTGTTCGGGATAAAGCTCCGGCAACGTCATCGGGCTCTTGAAGTAGAACGAGAGCCACTCCTGAATGCCGCCCATGTCGGCTCGCCGGGCAAGGTCGAGGAAAAGGGCGAGATCCAGTACGATCGGAGCGGCGAGGATGGAGTCCCGGGCGAGCAAGTTGACTTTTATCTGCATCGGGTACCCGCACCATCCGAAGAGGTCGATGTTGTCCCAACCCTCTTTGGCGTCCCCGCGGGGCGGGTAGTAGTTGATCCTGACCACGTGCGAAACGTCGTCGTACAACCCGGGATAGAGTTCGGGCTGGAGGATGTGCTCCAGAACGGACAACTTGGAGATTTCCTTGCTCTTCAAGCTCTCCGGGTCGTCGAGGACTTCGCCGTCGCGGTTGCCGAGGATATTGGTCGAGAACCATCCACTCATCCCGAGCATCCGCGCCTTAATGCCCGGAGCCAGGATCGTCTTTAGTAGCGTCTGTCCGGTCTTGAAGTCCTTGCCCGCGACGGGCACGCCTTTCTCTTTCGCAAGCTCCGTGAGCGCGGGCACGTCCACGGCGAGCGAGGGCGCGCCGTTCGCGTAAGGCACATCTTCCTGAACGGCGGCGTAGGCGTAGATCATCGCCGGAGGTATCGCCGGGTCGCTTCGATCCAAAGCCTTCTCGAAGCCTTCGAGCGTGAAGTGCGCCTCCTGGGGCTGGATGTACGCCTCCGTCGAAGCGCAGTTGACCATGACGGCCCGATCAAGGTCGTTTTCCTGTTTGAAATTCCTGATATCCTCTCTGATCCGCTCTGCGGCTTCACGGAGCGAGGCGGACTTCTTTACATGCGCCGCCTCTATCCTGGAGACGTAACGCTCATCGAAGACGGCGGGCATAGGTTCAATCCCCTTCAGCTCGTCCCGGACGGCGTTCAGATGTTCTTTCTCCATTACCCCCGCAACCACCGCCGCTTCGTAAGCGTCGTCGGGCAGAGCGTCCCAACCGCCGAAGACGAGGTCTTCCATATCTCGAAGAGGAACGAACTCTTTAATCTTCGGAGAGCGTGATTCGGTGCGTTTTCCGAGCCGGATCGTCCCGAGTTGCGTCAGAGAGCCGACGGGCTCGGCGAGCCCCTTCTTCGCCAGTTCGACCCCGGCGATCAAGGTCGTTCCCACCGCCCCAAGACCCGGCGTCAGGACGCCGAGCCTGCCCTCCGGCTCCGCTACCTTGCGCGATTCCGTCATCGCCGCCTCCAACCTTTAGACGTCACCCGGACATAATATCCGATGGTCATAGAGTTTAACTCGCGGTTACACCCTTGTTACACACGGCACACTTATCCACCATTCGGCGGATTTAATCCACAACATATTGTGGATAACTCGGCTTTTGGACGCTGATCACACTCCATATCGTTCAATTCCGGTTAAATCGAGCTTCGGTCGGAGGCGTGGGTTTCGGCGAGTTTTTGAGCCTTCGAGCGGCTCAGGTTCCAGGTTCGCCAGTCGTCTCCACCATCGCTTTTCCAGCGATCCAGGAACGCCTGCTCCAGAGTGTAGTCCGGCGCCAGGTTCTGCTCGCCTATCTCTGGTAGGGCTTTCACGATAACGGGAGCCGCGTCGGCGCTGAGGAGAGTGAGGTAGTAGGCGTCGAAGCGCTTTCCGTTTTCCATGCGTTCGATGTTGGCGCGGGCGATGAGGGCGTCGGGGTTGATGAGGTTGAGGATGAGGATGGCGGCGAACCCGGAGGCGAGGGTCCAGGCTCCGAAAAGTTCGCGCCGGTCGCGAAGCACGGTCGCGAGGAAGAGAGCCAGGATCACCGCCAGCCACAGCATGAAAGCCGTGGCGTACAGCCGAAGCTCCGTCAGCCCGAACTGCACGTAGTAGAGGTGCATCCGCCACAGGGCCGAGACCATGATGACCGAGACCAGCGCGACCATCATCGCCGCCAGAGAGTTGAAGAGGCGGGTCTGAAGCCGGTTGTCCGTCGTGTGAAGCCAGTGAGCGAGGAGGAGTACCGAGAGCGCGAGGGCGGTCACGGCGACGAGTTCGAAGAAGCCGCGGCGGGCGTACTCGGCGTAGGTGAGGCCGGCGGCGACCCGCTGATCTCCCCCGAAGAGGTAGCGAGCCTGAACCACGACGAAGGCTAGAAAGAGCGCGTTGAGCAAACCGAGGACGACGCTCGACTCCACCACGCCGAGCGAGACCAGGGATGGACGGCGCATCGAGAAATTCGGCGCGTTCTCTTCCACCAGGGCGACGCGGAGGTAACCGGCGGATATCCAGGCGAGAAAGAGGACCAGAAACGCATGGCCGAATACTTGCGCCGCGTCGAAGTCGAAGAACCGGAGGACCATCTCCTCGAAGACGGCGTCGGCGGCGATGAGCAGACCGCCGAAGACGAAGAGCAGCGGCGCCGCGATGAGAAGGCCGCGCAACACGGCGAGTATCGGCTTCCTCGAACCACCGCTCGAAACTTCGTCCCACTCGATGTCGCTGACCGCTGTGGAGATCGGGCCCGCAGAGGTGAAAGCGCCGGTGTAGAGACAGGCGAGCCCGTACTCGGAGACGCCTCGGGGCAGGAGACGCCCCGCCCTCCCCCACACCGCCGCCAGAGAGATCGAGGCGAGGGCCGCGCAGACGTTCAGGAAAGCCAGGAAGGTCGAGTCGCGCCACGCAACGAAAGCGGCGAAAAGGAGCGCGGCGAGGAGCATCCACCGCCCCCCGCCTGTCCATGAGATCCTCCGCAAAGCCATTGGCAAAGCCATCAGGACCACCAGAGCGGCGAGCCACAGAACCACGTTGATCCCCCAGGGTGTGCCGCGAAGAAGCATGTCTCCCAGGGCTCCGAGGACGAGCGCGGCGCCCAGGCACCACGTTCCGAGCCAGGTCTTCTCTCCCATAGGTCCTCCTGTCTTCCGACACCTCCGGGCAAACTACCAGCTGCGGATAACGGGAAGGGGAACGGTCAGGTTAAACAGATCGAACGTTATCGAGGAACGTGGCTTCGCGGATAACGAGCCGAAACAAAGTCGGGATAAGATGCGGGTCCGATGCGTTCGGACCCGCGAACACGGTTTCAGGT
>JBOHBL010000353.1:0-2633 GCA_050698295.1 Rubrobacteraceae bacterium
GGCTTAGACGAGGTCGGTCTGGAGCGGCGAGTTTTCGGGGAAGAGGTTGGTGAGGGGGCGGGGCCGAGGCGGGTCCTGCCGGACTTCGCGCACGTTCACGAGGAGTTGCGGCGGCCCGGGGTGACGCTCCAACTACTCTGTCTGGAGTATCTCGAGGTCAATTCGGAGGGGTATCGCTACAGTCAGTTTTGCAAGCTGTACCGGAGGTGGGTCGCGAAGCTTTCGCTCTCGATGCGTCAGGTCCATCGGGCCGGGGAGAAAGCGTTTCTGGATTATGCGGGCAAGAGGCCGCATCTGGTGGACCCGGGGACGGGAGAGATCCGGGAGGTGGAGCTTTTCGTCGGGGTCCTCGGGGCAAGCAGCTACGTGTACGCCGAGGCGGCCCTATCTCAGGATCTGCCTTCGTTCATCGGCGTGCAGGTACGGATGCTGGAGGCGTGGGGCGGGGTACCGGCGATTCTGGTTCCGGACAATTTGAAGAGTGCCGTGACGCGCTCTTGCCGGTACGAGCCTCAAATCAACCGCACGTACGAGGACTTCGCGACCCACTACGGGGCGGCGGTGATTCCGGCTCGGGCGCGGCGACCCAAAGACAAGGCCAAGGTCGAGGTCTCGGTGCTTCTGGCCGAGCGATGGATCTTAGCGGCCCTGCGCAACCGAACCTTCTTCTCGCTTGCCGATCTGAACGGGGCGATCTTAGAGAAGCTGGTCCTGTTGAACAACCGGCCGATGAAGAAGCTTGGCCTCTCGCGGCCCTCTGTGCCAATATGAGTGAGACAGGTGTCTGGGTAGAAATTAGAGAGCAGGGCGGGGAAGGAATTTGAGACGATGATGGAAGAAGTAGAGGTTTTCGGGGCTGCCACGGCAGTAGTCGAGGAGCCGCGCAGCGAGCGTAGCGAGCGGAGCGGTTCCTCGGGCCGCCCGGCTTTCGGGGTTCCTGACCCGGAGGTGGTGGCGGTGGCCAAGCGGCGCAGTTTCACGCGCGAGTACAAGATGCGGATCGTGGAGGAGGCCGACGGGTGCAAGCGGCCGGGCCAGGTGGGGATGCTGCTGCGGCGCGAGGGGCTGCACACCTCGCACCTGATGGCCTGGCGCAAGCTGCGGCGGGAGGCGGCCCGCAAGGCCGGCCAGATCAAGCGGGGCCGCAAGCCTGTGGCCGTCAATCCTCTGGCCGTCGAAGTGGCCCGGCTCAATCGTGAGAATGCCCGTCTGGAGCTTCGCAACAGGAAGCTTGAAGGCTTGATCGAGCTCCAAAAAAAAACGTCCGAGCTCCTGGGGATCGAGCTTCCGGCTACCCCCGAGAGCGACGAGAGTTTTTGAGGGGACTGGTGGAACAAGCCGCCCCCGTGCATGGGGTCTCGCCCGCCTGCCGCGTCCTGGCGGTTTCCCGGGCCGGTGTCTACCGCCGGCGCCAGAGGCTCGAGGCCCCGGTGCCCGTGCGCGGCCGCAGGGCTTCGCCGCGGGCCTACTCTGCCGAGCAACGGCGCGGGATTTTGGAAGTCGTCAACAGCGAGCGGTTCCGGGACTCTTCGGTTCGGCAAATCGTCTTCACCTGCCAGGATGAGGGCCTCTATCTGGCAAGCCCCCGCACGGTCTACCGCATGCTCGAGCGGGAGGGCGCTTGCCGCGAGCGCAGAAACCATCTCATCCATCCGGTCTATCAAAGGCCGGAGCTCCTGGCCACCCGCTCCAACCAGGTCTGGTCCTGGGACATCACCAAGCTCTTGACCTTTCAGAAATGGACCTACCTGTATCTCTACGTGTTGCTCGACATCTTCAGCCGCTACGTCGTGGGCTGGCTTCTGGCCCACGCCGAGTCGGCCACGCTGGCCTCGGAGCTGATCGCGCAGTCGTGCCGCAAGCAGGGCATCTCCCCCGGCCAGTTGACTGTCCATGCCGACCGCGGAAGCTCCATGCGCTCCAGCACCGTGGCCCAGCTCTTGTCGGACCTGGGTGTCCAGAAGACCCACAGCCGGCCCCACGTGTCCAACGACAACCCCTTCTCGGAGGCGCAGTTCAAGACCGTGAAGTACCGCCCGGAGTTCCCCGGCCGCTTCAGCTCGATCCAGCAAGGGCGCGCCTTCGGCCAGCGGTTCTTCGCCTGGTACAACAACCAGCACCGCCACTCCGGCATCGCCTACCTGACCCCGGCTCACGTCCATTACGGCAGGGCCCAGGAAATCCTCGATGCCCGCCATCGCGTCATCACCCACGCCGCTCTGCAGCATCCCGAACGCTTCGTCCACGGCCTGCCCAAACCCATCGAACCCCCCTCGGCCGTCTGGATCAACCCGCCACAAGAAAAAATGACCCTCCAGGATGCCCTACAACCCGCGATCTCCCTCTCGGCCATACCAGAGGCAGGACCCCGCAAGACCACCGCAGCGCTTTCCTCGCTGATCCAGACCGGACAACCAATCCTCGCTCCCGCGAGTCACTAAATGCAAAAAGAACCTGTCTCACTTCCATTGACACGTTCCGCCCAGACGCCGGGTCGAACTCGTAGCGCACGAAACCCCTTCGCACCAGCGTCACGCCGGAACTGTACGTCCGGTCCGAGAGAAAGCGAGTCCCCTCCCGCCGAAGCTCGCCGCCGCCGGGGGCCCGTGCCCTGCGTCTCAAAGACAAGACGC
>JBOHBL010000354.1:0-3505 GCA_050698295.1 Rubrobacteraceae bacterium
CACCTCGGGCGTCGCGGGCAGCACGCCCATGACGCTCCGCTGGCGTAGCAGACCGGCGCTCCCCTGCTCCTCGTAATCCCGCAGCGCCAGCAACAGACCGGGGGATAGCTTCTCGTGTCTCATCACCTTGCTCCCGTCTCCAGGTTCTCGACCCGTCCATGACAACAGATGGCGATGAACCATGAATGAATCGAATACGGCGGCGGCCTGGAAATCCGGGTAAAAAGCTGACAAGCTGAAGCGTTGAAAAGCGGAACAGCTAGAACGCCGAGGTACCGAATTTGAGCGAGAGCAAAAAGACCCTCCTCGTCACCGGCGGCGCCGGGTTCATCGGCGGCAACTTCGTCCTGATGACGACCGGGGATTTCAAGGTGATAAACCTCGACGCCCTGACCTACGCCGGGAACCCGCAAACGCTGGACGGACTCAGGGAGAACCCGGACCACGTCTTCGTTCACGGAGACATCGGGGACCGGGAGTTGGTCGGAAACCTCCTCGAAGAGCATCGTCCGACGGCGATGATAAACTTCGCCGCCGAGACGCACGTGGACCGCTCGATAGACGGCCCGGAGGTCTTCGTCAGGACCAACGTGGCCGGGACGCTGGAGCTTCTGGAGGCGTCGCTCGGCCACTGGAGGAGTCTGGAAGGGGAACAAAGAGAGAGCTTCCGTTTTCTGCACGTCTCGACCGACGAAGTCTACGGCGCTCTGGGGGAGGAAGGCTTCTTCACCGAGGAGAGTCCGTACCGGCCCAACTCGCCGTACTCGGCCTCGAAGGCGGCTTCGGACCACTTTGTCCGGGCGTACCATCACACTTACGGGCTTCCGGTTTTGACCACCAACTGCTCGAACAATTATGGGCCATATCACTTCCCGGAGAAGTTCGTTCCGCTCGTGATCACGCACGCCCTTCGGGGGAAGTCACTGCCCGTCTACGGCGACGGGAAACAGGTGCGCGACTGGCTCTACGTCGAGGACCACTGCCGCGCGATCCTCAGAGTCCTCGAAGCGGGAAAAGTCGGCGAGGTCTACAACATCGGCGGCCACAACGAAAAGACGAACATCGAGACGGTCAAAACCATTTGCAAGTTGCTCGACGAGCTTGCGCCGGATTCTCCCCACGCTCCTCACGAGCGACTCATAACATTTGTCGCCGACCGTCCCGGCCACGACCGGCGCTACGCCATAGACGCGGGCAAGATAGAACGCGAGCTTGGCTGGACGCCTTCCGAGACCTTCGAGAGCGGCATGGAGAAGACGGTGAGGTGGTACCTGGAGAATGGCGCGTGGTGCGAGCGCGCGCTTTCGGGCAAGTACGCTGGAGAGAGGCTCGGGCTGGGAGGAGGCTCTTGAAAGGGATAGTGCTCGCGGGAGGGGCCGGCACCCGGCTTCACCCGCTCACGCTCGCGGTCAGCAAGCAACTTTTGCCCGTCTACGACAAACCGATGGTCTATTATCCGATCTCGACCTTGATGATGGCCGGCATTCGGGAGATACTCCTGATATCGACGCCTTCGGACCTCCCCCGCTTCGAGGAGCTCCTCGGCGACGGCTCGCGGTGGGGCGTGCAGTTCAGTTACGCTGAACAGCCCGAGCCCGAAGGACTCGCTCAGGCGTTCGTGATCGGGCGCGATTTCGTCGGCGGGGATTTTGTCTCTCTCGTCCTCGGGGACAACATCTTCTACGCGCAGGGCTTCGGGGGGCTTCTGGAGAGAGCGGCGAACAGCGAAGAAGGCGCGACGGTCTTCGGCTACTACGTCCGCGACCCGGAACGCTACGGCGTCGTCGAGTTCGACACGGACGGAACGGTGCTTTCCATCGAGGAGAAGCCCGAAAATCCCCGGTCGCACTACGCCGTCACCGGTCTCTACTTCTACGACAACGACGTCCTGGACATAGCCGCCGGGCTCAAACCCTCGGCGCGGGGGGAGTTCGAGATCACGGACGTGAACCTGGAATACCTCCGACGCGGCCGGTTGAGGGTGGAGCTCATGGGGCGGGGGACGGCGTGGCTGGACGCCGGTACCCACGAGTCGTTGCAGCAGGCGGGGAGCTTCATCGAGACCATAGAACAGCGCCAGGGCCTCAAAATAGGCTGCCCGGAGGAGATCGCCTACCGAAAGGGCTACATCGACGCCGAACGCCTCGAACGCCTCGCCCGCCCAATGAGCAAAAACGGCTACGGTCAGTACCTTTTGGAACTTCTCAAGACCGAGGAGTTCGTGTTGTGAACGTCGTCGAGACGGACTTGCCGGGCGTCCTCATCATAGAGCCGGACGTCTTCGGCGACGAACGCGGCTTTTTCATGGAGAGCTTCAACGGGAAGAGGTACGAGGAGTTCGGGTTGCCGGAGCGTTTCGTTCAGGACAACCTCTCTCGTTCCGCGAGGGGCGTGCTGCGCGGGATGCACTTTCAGAACCCGAAGCCCCAGGGCAAGCTCGTCTCCGTCCTCGAAGGCGAGGTCTTCGACGTGGCGGTGGACATCCGGGTGGGGTCCCCGACCTTCGGAGAGTGGACCGGCGTGACACTTTCGGCGGAGAACAAGCGCCAGTTCTACGTCCCGCCCGCTTTCGCGCACGGCTTCGTCGTCACCAGTGAGGCCGCGTTGTTCTTCTACAAATGCACCGACTACTACGCGCCGGAGTGCGAGGGGACCGTCCTCTGGAACGACGAGGACATCGGTATCGAGTGGCCCGCAGAAAGCCCGATCCTCTCCGAAAAAGACCGTGATGCCTCGCCACTCTCCGAGATGCCGCAGGGAACTCTCCCGCGCTACGAGGGGTAGGATGGCTGCAGAAGGAGCCCTGTTCCGCTTCGAGAAGTGGGCTCAGGTCCACCTCGGCAAACGCCCCGCGCTTTACTACAGCCTCCACGCCCTCGCCCGGCGGGACCGCCGGCAGGTCGTGGGGAGGGAGACCGAGCTTCTGATAGAGGGTTTCCCGAGGTCCGCCAACTCCTTCGCCGTGGTCGCCTTCAGGCGGGCGCAGCGGCGGAAGGTGCGCCTCGCCAACAACCTCCACGTACCGGCGCAGGTGATCCGGGCCGCCAGGTTGGGCGTCCCGGCGCTGGTCCTCATTCGGGAACCAAAGGACGCCGTGGCGTCGCTGGCGATCCGGGACCCCATCTCCATCGACCGGGCTTTGAAATACTACGTCTCTTTCTACGAGACCGTCGCCGGGTACAGGGAAGCCTACGTCCTGGGGCTCTTCGAGGAGGTCACCGGCGACTACGGGGCGGTGATCGAGCGTGTAAACGCGAAGTTCGGGACGGACTTTCTGCCGTTCCGCCACACGGAGAGGAGCGTCCGGAGGGTCTTCGGGCGCATAGACCGGGTCTACGAGAAGGACTTCGAGGGGGAGTCCGCCTTCGAAGACGCCGTCTCGCGCCCCTCGGCGTCGAGGGAGGAGATGAAGCAGCGGGTGCGCCAAGAGCTGGAAGACCCCGCCCGAAAAAAACTCGTCGCCAGGGCCGGGACCATCTACGAACGTCTCGTAGCGGGTTACGGA
>JBOHBL010000355.1:0-1397 GCA_050698295.1 Rubrobacteraceae bacterium
ACCCTGGCGCGCGACCAACGCTCTACGCGCTCTTCTGGCGAACGTTGCCGGTTGCCCGGAGACGTCCTGCGCCAACGAGCCATTTTCATGTTTCCATTCTACTACGAAAGGGCTTGTCCATGGGCGAGACACTGTGTCGGGCTTTCCTCCGACCGCTAAAGCGAGCGGTCTCCAACCCGGTCTCTTTATGATTGACGATTCGGCGCTGTTCAAAGAAGTGTGTTCCAAGCGGCGTGATATCGACACCGAAGTCCTCGAAAAAATAGTGGCTCTCGCCGTCGAGATCGCCCGCGAGGGCCGCGAGGGGCGCAAGATCGGCACCCTCTTCGTCGTCGGGGACTCGGAGGCGGTGATGAGTCTTTCCAAACCCCTCATCCTCGACCCGCTCGCCGGACACCCCGATGAGATCAAGCACATCGACGACTCGAACTTGAGGGAGACGCTCAAGGAACTCGCCCAGCTCGACGGCGCGTTCGTCGTCTCCAACGACGGCGTGGTCCTCTCCGCGGCGCGTTACATCGACACGACTTCGGAAAATTTGAACGTGCCGCTCGGGCTCGGGAGCCGTCACATGGCCGGTGCGTCGGTGTCGAGGAGCACGGACGCCGTCGCGGTCGTGGTTTCGGAGAGTTCGATGGTCAGGATGTTCGACGACGGAGAACTCGTCTCGGAGATCATCCCCGAACTCTGGATGTGGAAGGGTTACGCCACGAAGGTCGAGGGGCGCGTCTCCGCCCGCTCAGAACGGGAGATCACCGTCGTCAGCAAGGAGGAGTAAATGGAGAGACCCCGGGATGTTCACAGAGTCCTCGACTTCTGGTTCGGAAGGGAGGACGATGAGGACTATGGAAAATTCCGCGAAGCGTGGTTCCAGAAAAACGACGACTTCGACCGGGAGGTGATCTCCCGCTTCTCGGACCTTTACGAAGACGCCGCTTCCGGCAAGCTCGACTCGTGGAAGGACGACTCGAAAAGCGCGCTCGCGCTCATAATCGTCCTGGATCAATGCCCCAGAAACATGTTCCGGGGCGATCCACAAAGCTGGGCGACGGGCAATAAGGCTTTGGAGACGGCGAAACACGCCGTCGAACACGCCTTCGACCGGGAACTCCCCCCGTTCCAGCGTTCGTTCGTCTACATGCCGTTCATGCACAGCGAGAATTTGGATGACCAAAAACGGTGCGTCGAACTCTTCGAGGCGATGGGCGAAGACGGCGAGAGCAACGTCGAGTACGCCGTGGGACACATGAAGATAATAGAAAAGTTCGGACGCTTCCCCCACCGCAACGAAGTCCTCGGACGCCAAACGACGCCGGAGGAGGCCGAGTTCCTCACGCAGCCGGGATCTTCGTTTTGAACGGGGTGAATAGTGAAATAGCGAGTGGTGAATAGTGTCC
>JBOHBL010000356.1:0-4682 GCA_050698295.1 Rubrobacteraceae bacterium
GGTCAACTCGTCGAAGGAGAAGCCCTCGCCCAGCAAGGGGGCGCGCGCCACCTCCTTCATGTCTTCTCTGTTGACTAACAAAACATGCCTCCTTTCGCGAGCCCTTCGTCGTGAACCCTTTATGCCACAGGTTACGACCCCTCCGCATCACTCAAATTACGTATTTTTCGGGGATTTCGGAAATATTTCGCTCGGTTTTCCACTCCGGTGCATCCATGAAGCATCCTTTTGGGGCGCGGGCCTGAACTACAGGGAGTGGGGAGTAGGGGTAGGGAAAAGACGAATACGACTCTCGGGAGGCGATGGACCGGATTCGGTATCACTCCCATCCGGGTTCGTTTGTGTGCTGTCCGAGAGTGGGGGGAGGGCGGCGGATGCCGGGACGCTCGCCGTCCACGAGGATCGGGGACGAGAGGAGCTTGAGCGTGCCCGCAGCCGGATGCTCGACTTCGCGGAGGATCCCACTCCCGAGCACGTGTTCATCCTCGAAGACGTCGGCGAGGCTGTTCACCGGGCCGCACGGGACTCCGGCTTTTCGGACAGCCTCGATCCACTCGTCCGACGTTCTTTGCGAGAAGGTTTCATCCAACGCGGCGGCGAGTTCTTTCCTGTGCGCGATGCGATCCGCGTTGCTCGCATAGCGTTCATCGCTTGCGAGGTCTTTTCTTCCGACGGCCTCGCACAAACGTACAAACTGCGCGTCGTTTCCCACGGCGACGGCGATGGGTTTGTCGGAGGTCTCGAAAGTCTGGTACGGGGTGATGGTGGGATGCTCGTTCCCGAGCCGTCCGACATCCTCGCCCGTCACGAGATATTCCTGAGCGCGATTGCCGAGCCACGAGAGCGTGCTCTCGAAGAGCGGGATCTCGATCCTCGCCCCTTCGCCCGTGACGTTTCGGCGATGCAATGCGGCCAGGATCGCGTTAGAGGCGTACAGTCCGCACACCATGTCCGCGATGGCGACGCCCACTTTCGTCGGCTCCCCGTCGGGCCAGCCGGTGATGCCCATTATTCCGGCCCTCGCTTGTATGAGGAAGTCGTATCCGGGTTTGTCTTCGTCGGGGCCGGGGCCGAAGCCCGTGATCGAGCAATATACGAGGTCGGGGTTGTTTTCTCTGAGAGCTTCGTATCCGAGACCCATCTTTTCCAGAGTCCCGCGCCTCATGTTCTCGATGAGCACGTCCGCGCTTTCGGCGAGCTTCTTTATCCGGGCGAATCCTTCCTCGCTCTTGAGGTCCACGGCGATGGAGCGTTTGTTGCGGTTCGTCGAGAGGAAGTATGCCGACTCTTCCCCGACGAAGGGGGGTCCCCAGCCCCGCGTGTCGTCGCCGCGTTCGGGATGCTCGACCTTTATGACGTCCGCCCCGAGGTCGGCGAGGATCATCGTGGCGTACGGTCCGGCCAAAACCCGCGAGAGGTCGAGGACCCTCACTCCTTCGAGCGGCAGGCTCAACTCTCCTCCAGCGGGATGTCTGTGAGAAATAGGCGTGTCGGCTTTGCCGCGAGGTTCGTCCCCCGGTGCGCTCCTTTGTCGAGCGGCGTCGCGGGCAGGAAGAACGCCTCGCCTTCCGAGGCCCGGAGAGGGCTTCTCCCGTCGTCGAACTCGTATTCTATTTCGCCGGAGATCACGAAGCCGCGGTGTCCGTCTTCGCACCATTCTTCGCGCTTCGCGCCCTCTTCGTACTCGACGACGGCCCAGCGGGCGCCTTCCACTTCCGCTTCCTTCGTCCGGATGCCGGGTACGTCGTCGGTCCACTCCATGCCGCCGAACGGCACGTTTTCCGCCTCGCTCAAATCGCCTCCTCCCGCATGTTTCCCGTGAGTCGCCAGTATAGCGGAGCGTACGAAAGTTCCCGGCATAAATGGGACTTTGCTCCCATGACGGTGGGACTCGCATGCTCGTAGAGTGGGTGTGTCGCATAAACAAGCTGGAAAGGAGAACGAATTATGGAGAACGCGCAAAGTGTGGAGCGCGTCCCGGCGCTCGGCGGGGTTCGGACGGCGGGTTTGCTTTGCACCGTCGGCGGGGCTGGCTGGGTGGCGATCGGGGTGGTTTCGGCGTTTGTGGGCCGGATTGACGGGGCGGCGTTCGTCGTTTCGGAGTTGTCGTGGCTCGTCGTCCAGTCGCTTCTCCTCGTCGGCGTGGTCGGACTCGCGCTCTCGGGCGCGGCGCCGGGATGGTTCGGTGGGATCGCGCTCGGCATCGCTTTGCTCGGGCGGGTTGATTTTGTCGTGGCGGAGATCCACTCTCTCGCCATCGGAGAGGATTCGATTTTGCTTCCTCTCGGAGCCATGATCACCGCGGTCGGCATGACGCTCGTGGGCGTCGCCGTCCTCCGCGCGAGGCGTTGGGAAGGATGGCGTAAATTCACGCCGCTCGTCGCGGGAGTGTATCCGTTCGTGGGGATGTTCCCGTTCATATTCATCGCAAACGAACCGAACATCCTCGCCATCGCGGTGTGGGGGCTTGCGTGGCTCGCCCTCGGATACGCGCTCTATTCGACGCCCCGCTCATCCACAAACCCGAAGGAGGTACGATGATGAACACTCGACCGACGATGGTGGCCGTCGCCGCCATTTTGCTCGCGCTCTTCAGCTTGCTGGGCGTGGTTTCGGTGGCGATCCCTTCTTTCTCGGACGGGGTTCCGGCGGTCGTCGTGTACGGGAGCGCGGTTTTGGGACTTCTCGGACTCGTCGCCGCATACGGGCTGTGGATGCTCAAGAAGTGGGGCGTGTGGCTCGCGATCATCTTGTCCGTATTGAACATCCTCTCGGCGGCGCCGGGGCTTGCCTTCGCCCCCACGACCGTGCTTTTCGTGGGCGCGATCGTGACCGTTGTAGGATACGCGCTCATTATCGTGCTTGCGGTGATGCCGACTTCGCGCCGGGCGTACGCTTGATTTTTGGTCAGTCAGCGAGTCAGCGAGTCAGCCAGTCAGCAAAAAACAAAAAGCTGACAAGCTGAAATGCGGCGAGCGAAGCGGGCTGACAAGCGCGACGCGACGCGAAGCGCGTGCGCGGATTGTGGAAGCATGGGCTTCCACAATCCACTGTGAGAGAATACTTAAAGCGCGGTTCGGAGATCGCGCAAGGAGGCGAGGAGTGGCCCACGAAACGCTATCGGCGGCGCGACCGAGCCGGCCCGGCTTTGCCCGCGACATGCTTTCGGCCTCGCCGCTCGTTTCCGGGAACGGGGAGTGGATGGGGTGAGCGGTCGCGGCTCCACTCGGCTGGCTTGGTTTTTGTTCGCGCTTGCTTTGCTCGTTTTGTCGGTGGGTGTGGTTCTCCGCTCGCCGGACGCGGGCTTTTTCGTGTCGTTCGCTTTGATCTCCGCTCCGTTCGCGTTCGTGGGGGCATTGGTCGCTTCGCGCCGACCACGCAACCCCATCGGCTGGCTCTTCCTCGTGTTCTCGGTCGTGGCGGCGTTCGTCGCGTTCGCGGATCGGTATGCGCGGTATGCGCTCGTCGAGCATCCCGGGTCGTTGGCGGGAGCGGAGTGGGTGGCGTGGGTGGCGTCCGGGATCTGGCACCCCGCCTTCGGCTTTTTCGTGTTCGCTTTCCTCCTCTTCCCGGACGGGCATCTTCCCTCCCCGCGCTGGCGCCCGGTGGCCTTCATCGCCGCCGCGAACTATCTCATGGGCGCGGCGCTCGGGCTTTTGTGGGGCCCGCTTTTCAAAGAGTTCTTCCCATACGCCGACCCCCCGTTCCGCCTGCCGGAGTCCTCCATCGCGGATGCGGCGTTCGTGGTTTTCATCGTCGTCAACTTCGGACTTCTCGCCCTGTCGGCTGTCTCGCTCGTGCTTCGGATGCGGCGTTCATCCGGGGTCGAGCGCCAGCAACTCAAGTGGTTTGTCTATGCCGTCGCGCTCTTCGCCCTCGCCTTCCCGCCGAGCGTCGCGTATCTCGGGGACGGGCGCATCATCGTCTTCCTCCTCCCCCTCGTCCCGGCGGCCGCGGGCGTCGCGATCCTCAAGTACCGCCTCTATGACATAGACCCCATCATCAACCGCACGCTCGTGTACGGCGCACTCACGGCGAGCGTCGTCGCGGTCTATATTTTCATCGTCGCATACCTCGGGGTGGCCTTCCGGGCGGAGGGGAACCTTCTCATATCTCTCGTCGCCACGAGCATCGTCGCCATCATGTTCGCGCCACTCCGCGATCTCCTCCAAAGATCCGTGAACCGCCTCATGTACGGAAGGCGCGACGAACCATACTCCGTCCTCTCGAATCTCGGAGAGCGCCTCGAAAACGCCCTCGCGCCCGAGGCCGCGCTCGCCACCGTCGCCGAGTCCGTCGCGCACTCCCTCAAACTCCCGCACGCCGAAGTCGCCCTCGAACACGACGGCCATTTCATGACGGCGGCGCGGTTCGGGACGCCGGCCGGAGACCCCGTCGTGCTTCCTCTCACGCATCACGCCGAAGTCGTGGGGCGCATGGTCGTCTCACCTCGCTCTCCGGGCGAGGAATTCTCCCCCGCCGACCGACGCCTCCTCGCAGACCTCGCCCGCCAGGCCGGCTCCGCCGCCCACGCCGCCCGCCTCACCGCCGATTTGAAGCGTTCGCGCGAGCGGCTCGTCGTTGCGCGGGAGGAGGAACGTCTCCGCCTCCGGCGCGACCTCCACGACGGCCTCGGGCCTCGTCTCGCCACCCTCGCCCTCAAGCACGACGCCGCCATGAAC
>JBOHBL010000357.1:0-1442 GCA_050698295.1 Rubrobacteraceae bacterium
TCCGCAAGACGCTCAGGGCGATCCACCCGCCGCCCACGACCGCCAGCAGCGCCCCCACCACCGAACCCGCCACCGGAAACGGACCGGAGATCAGCGGCGCGTGGACCGCCAGGAGAACCCCCGCCCACACCGGCAGCGCCCCGGAGCGCCAAACGGCGACGCCGAAGAGGACGAAGCCAGCCGAATAGAGCAAGAAGGCCAGAGTAAACATCGTCCCTAAAGGACCCGCGAAGATGGCGTCGAGTATCACTATGCTCTCCTGCTGTCCGTTCAAGAACGACTGGCTGAGGGCGGGGACGGCGTAGGCGAAAACGCCCTGGACCGTCAGGAGCAGGGCTATTCCGACTATGCACAGTACCATCGCGCCCAGAGCCAGAGCCCTCGCGCCGCCGTCGGCCAGGCAGGCGAACAGAGCCACGACGCCGAAGATCAAGAGCGTCAGGGCCAAGCCGTTGCCCAAGAACACGCTCGCGAAGTAACCGCCGCCGACGATGGCCTGATTATCGCCGGTAGCCAAAATTCCTCCCGACCCGAGCTGGAAGGTGCTGTACAGGCCCACCAAAGCCAGCAACCCGGCGAGGGGAAGGGCCAATATCCCCACGCGGATCCCACCGGTGTTCCGTAGCGGCACGAGCGAAGCTCCTTTCCCGATAACCCCTGGTGGGTTGACGAAGAGCATTTGCTTTTTCATGAATTCCTCCTGCTGGTCGGTTTGTCGAAGAAGACGAAGAGCTCTCCTTCGGGGGCGAGCCATCTCTCGGCGATGCTTCGAGCGCGTTCGGGTTCGCGGTGGAAGAGGCCCACGCGGACGGCGAAGACCTTGTCGAAGCGGCGATCTTCCGGATCGAAATCTTCGAGGTCGGCGACGATGAACTCGGCCATGCCGGCCTCGACGCGCCGCGTTCCGGCGTTTGGCGGCCTCGATCATCTTCTCCGAGCGGTCGACGGCGGTGAAGTGGCCTCCTTCGAGTAGCTCGCAAACGAGCGTCGCCGCGACTCCGTGTCCGCACCCGATCTCGAGAACTTGATCATCGGGCCGGATGTCGAGTTTCTCGACGACAGATCGCAGCCGCTCGCTCATGACGCCGAATCGAGTCCGCTTCGATCCCCGGCCGTCGGCTTTATGTTCTGGTTGAGCCGAAAGAGGTTCGTCGGGTCGTAGCGACGCTTGACCTCCACGAGCCGCTCCCAGGCCGCCCCCGGATACGCCTCGCGGATACGGCCCTCGCCCTCGTCGCCGAGGAAGCCGACGTACGCGCCGGAGTCCCCTCGATGCAGCGCCGCCGCGAAATCTTCGACCCATGCCTCGCGCGCGGCCCGGTCCTCGGGGCTGTCGTAGAACGCGGCGACGTTCACCATGATGCGCGAGGCGCGGTGGGCGAACGCGGTGGCGTCTGCAGGCACGCGGGCCATCGCCCCGCCGAGCGCCCGGAGCTGCGCGC
>JBOHBL010000358.1:0-4077 GCA_050698295.1 Rubrobacteraceae bacterium
CCGGGCGGCGAGGGCCGGGGCAAAAGCGATTCTCCTGCGAGCGCCTTTCTCGTGTCGGAGACCATTTCCTCGGGGGAGGCGTGCTTGAGTACGTAGCCCGCGGCTCCGGCCTTGAGGGCTTCGTAGACGTACTCCGGGTCGTCGTGGGCCGTGACCATGACGATGCAGGTGCGCGGCCACCTGGCTTTGATCTCGCGCGTCGCTTCGAGTCCGTCCATGCCTGGCATCTGAACGTCCATGAGGGCGAGGTCGGGGCGCATCTTTTCGCACAGGGCGACGGCCTCCGACCCGTCCTTCGCCTCTCCCACGACCTCGAAACCCGGCGCGGAGGCGAGTATGTGGGCGATGCCGGCCCTCAGCAGGCGGTGGTCATCGGCCACTATCACCCGCGCCGACCCGACCGCGCCTTCCTTTCGCCTTTTCTTCACCGTCGGACGTCTCCATTTCGCCCCGGCGCCCTCCGAGAACGCGCCACGTCTTCAGCCACAAACCAAGCATAAACCCAGCGTGAGGGCTGGCGCATCGCTCAAATGAGTGATTTATCGCGAACAGAGAGCGTACAGCCGGGCGATGAGCGGGCTCCGGCGAATCGGCTTTTTCAGATTTCCCGAAGCATGTGGGCTACGAGCGCCGCCCTTTGCGGCATCGCGTCCACCTTTATGTGCTCGTTCGTCGCATGAGCGCCTCCTCCGACGGCGCCCATCCCGTCGAGGGTCGGAACTCCGACGGCGGCGGCGAAGCTCCCGTCCGAACCGCCGCCGGACATCGTTTCGTCGAGGTCGAAGCCGAGGTTTCCGGCGATGTTTTTCGCCCGCTCGAAAAGGCCCGCCACTCCTTCGTGACGCTCCATCGGCGGACGAACCATCCCGCCCCGAACCTCGACGACGGCCTCTTCGCGGCGCGGCTTGAGGCTCCGAATGATCCCCGTCATCCGCTCGGCTTCCGCCTCGTCCACGACGCGCAAATTCACCTTCGCCCGCGCCTTCCCGGCGACGACGTTGACGACGGTGCCGCCCTCGATGGTCCCGACGTTGACGGTGGTTCCGGTTTTGGGGTTGGTGTGAGAATGGAGTTCGAGGACGAGGCGGGAGATTTCGTCTATGGCGCTTATGCCTTTGAACGGGTGCGAGCCGGCGTGGGACTCCCGGCCCGTAACCTCCATCTCGAAGACCCCGGTGCCTTTCCGGCTCGTCGTCATCCTCCCCCCGTTCGAGGATTCGAGGACGAGGGCGGCGCGGGCGCCGCGGGCTTCTTCTTCGATGAGATCCCTCGAAAAATAGCTGTGGGCCTCCTCGTCGGAGTTGCAGAGGAACACGACGGGACGGTCGAAGCCCGTGAGTTCGCCGAGCGCCTTCATCGCCCAGAAACCCTGTACGAGGCCGCCCTTCATATCGAAGACGCCGGGGCCGCGGGCGAAGCCGTCCTCGATGCGAAAAGGCATCTCTTCCAGCGTTCCCGCGGGCCATACCGTATCCATGTGTCCGAGGATGAGGATCGGCTTTTCGGCGTTTTCGTCGCCCCACGTAACGCGCAGATGATTTCCCCGTTCGGCGATGGGAATAGTCTCCACTTCCGCGCCGAGTCCCTTCGCGTATCCGGCGAGGAATTCGGCGAAGGCGTCCATGCGTCCCTTGTCGTAGGAAGGGCTCTCGCGCGTCACGAATTCTTCGAGGTCGTCGAGCATGTCCCGGTGATGGTCTCTCAGGTACCGGAGGATTTTGCTCATGCGTCACGATCCTTTCGTCGGCAAAGGCGGTGAACAGGGGAAATGCCATCCTCAATTTCGCTGTATCTTCTCATATACGCCGCGACCTATTGAACACGGCGCTCCGGCTCAGAAAGTGATGCGCAAAGGCGATGTCATAGCCGGGGAGTGAGAAGAGGCGAGTACGGCGCGTTGGAGGAATTTCCCTCAGTTCCCTAACTAGTGGGTCGTTTGTCATGGACGTAGCCATTCCGGGAGAAGTGGAATATGCTGCAAGCCTTGCAATAGGTCAGGGAGGATTGCCGATGACCCGCCGACAGAAAGATCCGCTCCGTCCACTCACCTACGACGAACGCGATTGGCTCGCGCGAATCGCCCGCTCCCGGGCCGAGCCCGCCGCTCATGTAGCCCGCGCCAAAGCCTTGCTCGCCGTCGGCGACGGCGACAGCTACACCGAGGCGGCCAAAGCCTCGGGGCGCCGCAGCGGGGACGCGGTCTCCCGTCTGGTTTCGCGCTTCAACCGCGAGGGGGTCGGTGTCGTGGAACCCCGCCACGGCGGCGGCCCTCCGACCGTCTACGCCGGGGCCGAGCGCGAGCGCATCCTCGTCGAGGCGCGCCGGGCGCCCGAGCGGGACACGGACGGCACCGCGAGCTGGTCGCTTACGACACTGCGCCGTGCTCTGCGGGAGGCCGACGACGGGTTGCCCGACGTGAGCACTCATACCATCTGGAAGACGCTCAAAGAGGCGGGTTTCGACTTGCGGAGGGATCGCAGCTGGTGCGAGACCGGGGTCGTGGAGCGGAAGCGAGGGGGCGAGGTGGTCACGGTCTTGGACCCGGACGCGCAGCCCAAAAAAAGTTGATCGAGCGGGCCTACACCGAGGGCGAGAAGTCGGGTTTGGCGGTGTGGACGGAGGACGAGGCGGGACCATACCAGACGGTTCCCCATCCCGGAGCGAGCTGGCGGCCCACCGGGGAGCCGAAACGGAGGTCCCACGAGTACGTGCGCCGGGGGACGGCCAAGCTCTTGACGCTGTTCCATCCGGCCACGGGCGAGGTGCGGGTGCGCGGAGTCAGGCGAGCGACCAACGAGGTACTCCATCCGCGGCTCAAGGAAGAGTTCACCACTATCCTCGAAACCTTGCCGCCGCCGAAGGAGGTACTCAGCCCCAAGCAGAACCGGGCCGAGTGGAAAAGCTGGCGGGAGGGGCTTTCGGTGAAGATCACCTTGCCCGAAGATCTGCCACCTTTGAGGATGCTCTTGGTCTGGGACAACCTCATCGGGCACCTCAATGCCGAGCTTTTGTTATGGATGTTCGCCCGGGGGATCATGGTTCTCTGCACACCGCTCGGGGGCGGTTGGCTGAACATGACCGAGTCCATCCAGCGCATCCTCGCGCGTCGGGCGCTGGAGGGGGAGCATCCCCGCCAGCCCGAGCAGATCATCGAGTGGCTGGAGGCGGCGGCGCGAGGGTGGAACCGCGACCCGACGCCGTTCGAGTGGGGCGGCCGCCGGGCGGCGCGAAGGGCGCGTGCTCGGAACAGACGTCATGCCCTGCATGCACTGGGAGGTAGCGGAGCTTGCACGCGAAGACCCATACGGAGGCGGAGGAGCATCATGGAGAAATGGCGACACGCGAGTCAAACGACCCACTAGCGGCCTCTGTCTTCTCCGTCCGTCGCTTCCAAAACTACCTCATACGGCGCCCGGTAATCAAGCGCCGAATGCTTTCGTCGGCGGTTGTAGTAATCCAGTTGCTCGCCCACCATCCTCCGCACCTCCTCCACGGTCTCCGCCTCCAGAAGCAACTCCGCGTTCTCGGTCTCGAACCGGCCCCGGAAAGACTCGATCCAAGGGTTGTCCCTCGCCCCCCGCTCGGCGTAGGAGAGTCGCGCCCTCTGCTCCAGCAATAGCCGGCGGAGCCACGCGTGGCTCGTGTAGACCGAATCCTTGTCGTGATGGACGACCGCCCCGGAAAGATCGCCGCGTCCCAGCGAGGCCATCCCTTCCCGCAGGCCGTCCACGGCCTCCAAAGCCATGCGGCGGTTTCGGGAAGGGACGACCGACCATCCGCCCGCCCACCTGCTCCCGATGTCGAGCAACACCATAAGCCGCGCCTTCTTCGCGCCGCCGCCGTAGGCTAAGTATCTCCAAACTGAGTTTGGCGGACGCGGATCGACGCTTCCCTGGGAGCGCGGGCTTCCAGCCCGCGATACACCCCTCCGCTCATGCGGGCAGGATGCCCGCGCCCCCAGGACATCTTCTCTCATATTCAAGTTGGAGATGCTTAGTTCGGTGAAGTCCGTGGAGAAGGCCCCGAGGACCTCCAAACGGCGGCCCTTCACCAGATCGGCGGAGGACCGGCCTCCGC
>JBOHBL010000359.1:0-6032 GCA_050698295.1 Rubrobacteraceae bacterium
CACCAGTACCTCACCGGAGGCGCTGAGGTCTCCCTCGACGGATGGTGGGGGTCCGCCGCTCGCCGTAAGGGAGGTGGCGGCGGTTCCAGGAGCGTGCCGGTCGCCAGATCTCTGTGATCAGGCTGACGACAGATGGATGAAGTCCTAGTGGGACCTGCAGCCCCGGGCCGCAGTCAGCGTCGACTATCCGGCGTCGAGCAGCTGATGACGGCGAAGGCACGCCCCAGGCGGCTGTCGAAGTCCGCGGCCCGAACTGCAGCCGAGAGGACGTAGCCGGGCATCACCGGGGCTGGGAGCGTTCGCCGCGACAGCCCGCCATGGGTCTGCGGTCAGGCACCGCAGGCACGGCGCAGCCGGTCCTGGTCGAGGACCGCGATGCGGCCGCGTCCGAGGGCGATGATTCTGTCATCGGCGCATTCGCGGGG
This sequence comes from Rubrobacteraceae bacterium, assembly GCA_050698295.1. Taxonomy (GTDB): domain Bacteria; phylum Actinomycetota; class Rubrobacteria; order Rubrobacterales; family Rubrobacteraceae; genus JACCWD01. The sequence goes on from JBOHBL010000359.1 coordinate 426, forward strand.
GATCTTGGCGGTGGTCTCTCGCGAGGTGGCGGTGAGCGGGCCAGGTCGAGCTGTGCCTGCTCTGCGGGGTCGCGCTGTCAGCCTGGCGTTGAGGCGCGAAGAACTGGGTGCGCGACGAGCGCCAACCAGCCCGGCATCGGCCCGCGAGTGGAACTCGTCGCTCGACCGCACGTGTGCCGTCCTTGCCGAGGATGGAGGTGCGGACCTTCATCGCCCGTGGCAGGCCTTCGAGCCCGAGCGTGCGCATCGCTCGGTCTCGGCGAGGTCTGCGGTGATCGGCGCGAGCGCCGAGCTGGGATCGAGCTTCGGCAATGTGGCGCCCTCGCAGGGCGTTCGAGCGATGCCTGGTCCTCGGTGGCCGCCTTCAAGACGACGGCGAGCACGCCGTTGCGCAGGTGGACTGTGGTCGCCGTTGCCGTACTCGCCCAGTTCGCGATCGGCCTCTCGACAGCGTTGCGGTCCGGCCGCTCTGCGCTACTGGGGCAGGGGGGATCCAGTGCGTCGGGCGCCCGGACCGCAACGCGCAGGGATGCTACGCGAATTTACGATGCCGTATGCAAACCGTCTCACCCCGAACCATGAGACACGCCCGGATCCGTGGATGATCCCGATCCGCCCGCTCAGCGCCAGCGCGAGGCCGATACCGACGCCGATGACCATGAGTTCATGCTCCCGGAGGAGGGAGACCGCGAGATAGCCGGCGAGGCGGCCGCACGCAGGATGATCGACGCCTCCGGACGCGCCGCGATCGACGAGGATGCGGACGGTCTGCTCTGCCACGAGTGCGGCCGCCGCTTCGCGCACCTCGGCCTCTGCGCGTGGAAAGCCCACGACCTGACGGCCGCCGAGTACCGCGAGGCTCACGGTCTCGCGCGCAGCCGTGGACTCGTCGCAAACTCGACCCGGGAGACCATCACGAACAACGCACGACGAACCTTCCAATTCAAGTCGCGGTTCGTCGCAGCACGGGATCCGGCGGCGGCGAGGGCCACGCGGCTGAGCAAGGGTGACGACATGTCTCCAGCCGGTCTCGCAGCGAGCCGCGCGCGACGTGGCCATGGACGGCTCGGCACCGTAGTGGCCTGCGCGTGGTGCGGGGCATCCTTCTGTCCCCTCGCGGGTGCGAGGCGGCGGCGGTTCTGCTCGCGGTCTTGCGCGCGTCGAGCAACGCGGGCACGCAGCCTATGAATTGTCGTGTCATCCGGGCATTGGCCACCGAGATCGTCGACCTCGTGCTGCGGGCGAGGATCGAGCCGAGTTCGACCGCCTGCCAGCCGTTCGGCGGGGATGACCGGTCTCAGTTCCTCGACAACTTCGTCCGAGTGATGGCGGCGCGAGAGATCCGCGGAACGCCAAGTCACATACCCTTCGACCGTGAAGCCGGTCGTGATTCTCGATACCAACGCCCTCTTCGGCGGAAAGCCGTTCACGCGCTCCGAGAGCGCGGTGCTTCTGATGCTCTCCAAGACCAAGCACATCCGGCTCGTCATTCCGGACGTGGTCCTGCACGAGTTGTCCCGGCAGTGGGCTGACTCGATCGCCGAGAACAACGCGAAGATCGAGAGCGCCTTCGACGGCTCCAACAAGATCATGGGAGAGGTCCGGATTCCAGACTTCTCCATCGAGCTGCCGACCGTCGACCGGTCTGACCTCCACGAGGCCGCCACGGCCATGCTCGTCGATAGGGGAGTCGAGATCCCGGCATTCCCAGAGGTGGCGGTCGTCGACCTGCTGGAGAGGGATCTGGACCGGAGGAAGCCGTTCGGCAAGTGCGGCAAATGCGGCAAGGGGAGCACGGGTTTCCGCGACGCGCTGATCTGGGAGAACGTCCGATCGATTTGCGACGATCTCGCAGATCCGGCCGGCCCGGTCATCTTCGTGACGGACAACCACAAGGACTTCTGCGCCGGCCAGGACGGGGAGCTGCACGCTGACCTACAGGACGAGCTCCCTTCGGGCCAGCGCTTCGAGGTCGTCAAGCGACTAAACCTGCTCCTGGAGCACGAGGAGATCAAGCCACTCGCGGACCGCCTCCACGTCGTGAGTGGATCGCTCACGCAACAGCGGGTGACGCGCCTCGTCGACCGCGCGCTTACGGAACTCGGGGGCCACGAGCTGGAGACCGTAGGGTTCTGCGCCCCTGGAGACATCTACGACAGCCCCATCCACACCAAGCTTGATGACGTCGCCTTCAACGGCGTCGATCCTGACAACGACACCATCGAGTTCGAGATCTTCCGTACCGGCTACCACGACGAGATGACAATTCGCGTGACCGTCGACGCCGACTGCGACATCGAAGGGTTCATCGATAAGAGCACCTTCCTCGTGAGCGGCTCGCAGTTCACGTACTACGAAGACTGGAACCGGCACAGGTTCCGGGCGATCGAGCAGCATCGTGTGCGGTTCACGTTGAGCGCGGACTTCACCGAGTCGACCGTCGACGGAGTCGCGCTGACCGTGGATGAGGTCGAAGAGGTAACCCCCTGACCCGTGCCGCGCGTCAGTCGTCGTCGCGATGGTCCGAGAGGCATTCCGGGGCCTGACACTTGGTCAGTCCGCGGTGGCCGTCACTCGGACGCCCGTCCGGCCCCTCGAGCGCCTCGCATCCACGGACGAGTCGGCGGTCGACGAACGCCGTGCGAAGCACGTGCGCCTGGCAGGCGGACAGCGGGGGAGCGTTCGCGACCTGACGAGCGACCCATTCTCGTAGCGCTGCCGCCTGCTCGGCCGTGTAACGCGCTTCCCGCCGAGGGATGCGTGGCCCGGTGCTGCCATCCGGACGCGGAGGCCCTGGCTCGATCAATGGCGGTCGTTCCGACGCCGGGCCCTCCTGAGCGTCGTCCGTGGGCAATGGTCGCTCGCTCCGACGTGCGGCGGCGTCGATAACTGCCTCGCGAATGGCCTCGGCGATAGGCGTGCCGTCCGGAGTCGGCGCCGACAGCGCGAGCTGCATCGTCACGTCGACCGAGACGGAGATGGTTTGTCGGGGCGGCGCGGCCAGGGCGCGGGCGTCTCGCGTCATCACTCCCCGACTCGCCCGACTCGCCCATCGCGCCCCTCGTGTCTGAGCAGTGCTGACGAACTTGTCAGGCCCCGATGACTACCTGGAAGTCATCGGTGCCTGACAACAGGCTTGAGGGTGGCGGATTCCCTCAAGTCGGCGCTGGGCGCGCAGTTGCGCGAGCTCCGCCGTGCTCGGGGGCTGACCCAGGAGAAGCTCGCCGAGCAACTCGACGTCACACCGCGCTATCTGGCCGGCATTGAGCGCGGCGAGCGGAACCTCACCCTGGACTCCGTCGACGCGCTGGCCGAGCAATTGGGTGTTGCTGCTCTGACATTGCTGGATCCTGCGGCGGACACGTCCCAACTGAGTTGATTGCGGCTGGATCTCCAGAGCGCAGGGGCTAGCGACCGCTACCGGTGTAATCCCGCATCATCCAGTGGCGTCTCGTGCCGTGCACTCGACGGGTTAGACCTTGGACGCCGACTGCTTGGGAGAGGCGTCGATGACGACGACCTTCCTCGCGTCCGGCTGATCCAACCCAAGTCTCCTCATCACGCTGGCCGCCTTTGAGACTTCTGCGTCGCTGTAACCGATGACGACGAACACCGAGGAGTTCGTCTTGTTGGCCTTCTCGTACACGGCGAGCTGGCGCTCCATGTTGCGTTCGAGGGCACTGCTCTTGGCGAGCTTGAACTCGATGAGGGTCTTGTCCAGGCCCATGGAGAGTTTGAAGTCGACAGGTCCGCGACCGTTGTTGGCCTCGCGGTTCACGTCGAAGCGCGAGGGCTGAAGGAGGAGGCCGAAGAATCCCTGGACTTCAGTCTCGTTCGCGAAGACCTTGCCGCCTCCGCGGTTGATAACTCGCCATCCGTCCTGATTCTCCACGTAGTTCTTGAAGGTTTCGACGGCCTGGAGCGCCTCGTCGTACGAGGTCCAGGGCGTTTCGAACAGGTTGGTCTTATCGGCCAGGTCGCGCGCAGCGCGCTGGACCTGGTCGCGCAGCATCGTCTGGGTGTCGATGACCTTGTCGCGGCTGGTCGCCGCCGCCTGATCGCCGGTGTCCTCCTTGAGCTTGATGTAGCAGTCGATGAGTTCGGGGAACTGGAGCAACGCCCGTGCGCGCACGTCGCGCCGCTCACGGTCCGAGGACCTGCGGGTCAGTCGTATGCGCAGGTAGTTGCTCACGTCGGACCGCAACTGATCGTTCCCAGCGACGTCGGGGAGCAGATCGAACGAACTCACCATGTCCGACCGATTGATCCAGGTGTCGTCCTTGGTCAGCAGGTCGGCGGGCGTCAAGATGACGAAGTCACCGTCGGTGTAGGGAAGTTCGTACTTCGCAGTCGCCCAAGTCTGGGTGTTGTAGTTGAACTTCGCTCGCGGAACAGACACGGCCTTGCGGGCCTCCAGCGCAAGGTGAGCAACGGCGAACTCGCTGGTGTACCGCAGCAAGTAGTGCTTGATGAGATTCGTGGTGAGGTCCGAGATGGTGTCACGGCCGACTCCGGGACGGATGAGCGCGAGCTTCTCCACGTGGCTCGAGCTCGTGATCGTCTCTTCTCCGAAGTTGTCGAGCACGTCCCCAAGTGCAGCGTGGAGGGCGACAGCGAACTTTCTGCCGAGTCCGTGGCCGCGGTTGCCGCCGACGACGAATCCGAGCCAGTTCTGCCGCACCTCGCTGAACGTGTACCAGCTCTTGATCCGGCCCGGGTCGAGCGGTTCGTTGGCGTGGTCGCGAAGGAACCGGAGGTAGTCGAGAATCTGGTCGTGGAGCGCGCAGTACTCCTCCTTCTCGCTGTTGAACAGAAGGAAGGGGTCGATGAAGACCGGCAGGTCGGAGACTACAGAAATATCGAATGCGCCGAACGCCTCGAGCGACTGTGGGCTGACGCCAAATCTGTCGCTGAAGTAGATGCCGGCCGGGTCAGGGGTCCAGGGGACCGGCTCATCGGTCTCTTCCTGATCCTCGTCCGTCACAGTGGCCACGGTCCATCCTTCGCGCGGGGGTTGTCATGTCGGCGGGCCACAACAGTGTCGCGCATGCGGACAACAGACGACACGGACTCAGGCGTGTTGTCGACCCGCGTGAGGCTGAGGGACTCAGGAAGGACGGCCTGGCAAGCGTAAGAGGCACCAGCTCCGACCGAAGAGGGTCACGGCGGCGTAGTTCGAGCGCCTGGGCGAAGGGGTTGCTAGATGAGGTCGCGATGTGGAGTCGGACTGTGCTTCGCTAGCCCATGAGCGTGCGGTCGTCAGGGGTCGCCAGGGGGCGCTCGCAGGTGATAGCTCTTGAGCGAGACCCCGACCAGCTCGGTACCGGTGGTTGTTGGTATCCGAGTGGATTAGTACTCCGAAATCGGCGCTGTCGGATGGAGCGTAGTTCGGCGCGTAGTGAGCGTTTCTGCGCGTTGAGCCGAAAGTTAAAAGACCAGGTCAAGCGCGGTTTATTAGGCCGGCCCCTGCGAAGTATCCCAGATCAACTGGGTCTGGATGCCGCCGTGGGGCCCGGACAAGATCACCCCCGACGGCCGCGAGATGCTGCGCGCGCTGGGGTTCAACGTCTGAGGGTTCGGCCCGAACGTGGGAGTTCTGGGGTCACC
>JBOHBL010000360.1:0-6489 GCA_050698295.1 Rubrobacteraceae bacterium
CCGACGCCGAGTTCGTCGAACATCCCCGCGACCAAGCCGAGGCGCTCCAGCGTCTCGCTCATGGCTCGGATCATGGCGCGTCGCTAATTCCCGAACCGCGTATTAGGGGGCGCGGAAAGTCGGTTTAACGACGCGCGGTTCGAGAACGAGGAGTACGATGCTCTCATAGCCGGCGCCAAGTCCGAGGAGGACCCGCGAACGAGGATGGAGATGCTCAGGGAAGCCGAGGGTCTCCTCCTCGAAGAGGAAGCGGCGATATCGCCCGTCTACTACGCCGAGAGCGCCACGCTCGTCAGGCCCGGCGTCGAGTACGAGACGCGCCCGCTCGCCCCGAACGTGGACTACAAGCTCGTCGAGATGGACGAATAACCTGTCCCGAACACTCATAGCCGCCGCTTCCGCCCCCGTCCTCGAAGCCCCGCGCAACGTGGCGGACCTCGTCACCGAGGTCGGCTCGTGGCTCGAAATCGTCGTCCCGGATCACACCACCCGCCTTGACGAACGCGGCTACCCCGGCTGGGTCGAACCGGAGAGATTCCTCGAAGCCCCCGGCTGGAACCCGACCCGCAAAGTCGTCCGCCCGAACGCCGCCAACCTCCCGCTCGGCGCGCTCCTCGAAGAACGAGGCGGAACCCTGCTGCTCCCGGACGGAAGCCCGGCGGAGATCGGCGAGGGCGAGTCCTCGGAGACCCGCGCGCCTCATCCCCGCCGCCCGACGGACTCGACCACCGGCATGGACTGCTCGGATCTCGTCTGCCGCGTCATGCAACTCCTCGGAGTGCCCGTCCCCGCGACGCCGACGACCAGTTCGACAGGGCTCCCTTCCAGAGCCGCGAAAGCTGGAAAAACGTTCGCCAAAACGACGTCGGCTTCTACCTCGGAGACGGAAGATACATCTCCGAACACGGCGAGGGAGGGACGATCATCCGCCGCATGGAAGAAGACCCGTACTACGGCTTCGCCCGATACTCCTCATGTTAAACTTTGTATAACAAATAAAGGAGATTAGAGCGTGGAGATCACGAGGAAATTGCAGAAGGTTGGGGGGTCGGTGGCTTTGACCATTCCGGCGGAGATGGCGCGGGAGTTGGGGTTGTCGGCGGGGGACGAGGTGAGGATGAGGTCTGATGGGGAGGAGATGCGCGTGAAGCGCGCGACCCCGCGGCCTCGACCGGAGGTCGTGGAGTTCATGGCTCGTTTCATGGAGGAGTACGACGAGGATCTCAGAAGTTTGGCCGACAAGTAGGCTATGGATCACAACCCGAGCATAAATGATGTGCTGTTCATGCACGCGGCTCTCGTGAAGGAATACGGTGGAGCTTCCGGCGTCAGGGACGCGGGGTCGCTGGACGCGGCGGTTGCGAGGCCGTGGGGCGCGTCTTTCGGGCAAGAGCATTTTCCGACGCCTTTCGACAAAGCCGCCGCCATATGCGAGGCAATCATAAAGCGGCATCCCTTCGTGAACGGCAACAAGAGGACGGGTTCCTCCGCAGGTTCCTATCTGCTCGAAGCCCTCGGGTACCGTGTAAGGGTGAAAAAGGGCGAAGTGGCGAAATTCGCTCTCGCTGTGGCAAACGACGAGATGACCTTTGAGGAGATATCCGACTGGTTCGGGGAGAATTCGGAGAAAATATAGCGCTGCCAGGATCCGCGCCAGGTCATGCACATGGTGATCTCGACGAACGACACTTCCGAACGTTGCGCGGGCCGGGAGGCGAGCCTTTCCGGCTGCTGCCCGCAGACCGGTGAACGGACGGCGCAAGCCTCGAAGGAACGCTCGGAGGATCGCGAACGACGAGCCGTTATCCGTCGTAGGGCAGAATGCGGAAATGTCGGCCACGGGAGCCGGTCACAGCGCGGAAGTCGCGCTGGTCGGTGGTGAGGATGTCGAAGCCGTCGTGTCTCTCGGCAAGCACGACGCACGAAGCGTCCGCCAGGTCGAAGGTCACGAGATCGGCGTAGCGGGCGAGGAGGGCGTGTGCGCGGGCCAGATCCTCGTTCGTGAAGCGGTCGATCAGGTAGGTGGCTTCGGTTTCCGCGAGGGCGGACAATTCTCCCGCTCGACCGTAGCGTTTGAGAACCAGATGGTCCAATTCCGCAAGCGCCAGCGGAGACACGACGAGGGGGCCACGAGCTACTTGCACAGCTTCGAGAAAGAGTTCGTAGTCTTCTTGACGGTCGTCGAGGACGGAGAGCAGTTCGCCGGTGTCAACGATGAGGGTCAGCGCCCGAAGCCATAGAGTTCTTCTTCCACCCGCTTCGCCAGGGTGGGGTCGTCGCCATGCAGAATGCCACCGCGAGGCTTCCTTTTCGGGTACTTCTCCTCTTCGCTTTTACGTTCCTTCTCCGTCTTTTCGCGTCGATATTCAGACTTTTCGCACATCTCGATGCTCCTTCCATTCTCCGGTAGTCTACAACCCCGCTATGAGAAGGATGCTTGCCATGATTTCGTAGAGAGTGTTTCACGAAATTTTCCGACGATTTTGGCGCGAGTCTGGCAATATTCTCAATATGTGGATAGAATGCTCGGTTGGAGATAGGTGGATGCCTTTGTTTCAAGGGTCCGGCCTAAGGTTGAAACCGAGATTGGCTGAGGGAATTTGAAGTTGCCTGAAAAGCATGGAGGATATCGGGACCTGAGTTTTGCTCTTTGCGTCCGCGCCGTTTCGATTTGCTTCGCCGGATCTTCTCCAGGTCGTATGTAGTTCGTTTTTATGGAAGGAGATGTCGTTTTGTCGAGAGCAAGAGTGCCCGAAAAGCTATGCGAGAGAGGGATAAGCCGCCGGGACTTCCTGAAGCTGGGCGGCGCTGGCCTCGCCGGAGCGGCGATGCTCGGCGTGGCCGGATGCGGCTCGGTATTCGAGGGCGGCGGCGAAGGCGGAAACGGCGGCAACGGCGGCGGGGGAGACAACGCCCTCAACTTCAACGTCGGCGCCGAAATTCCGGACATGGACCCGTCCACCAGCACGGACGCCGCCTCCGCGGATGTCATAGGCAACATCTACGACACGCTCTACAAGCTGGACAACGACCTCGTGCCGGTGCCGTCGCTCGCCGAGAGCCACGAGGAGTCCGAGGATGGGCTAACGTACACGTTCACGCTGCGCGAGGGCATACAGTGGTCCAACGGCGACCCCGTCACCTCGCAGGACTTCAAGTACTCTTGGCTGCGGGCGATGAACCCCGACACGGCGAGCCAGTACGCCTACATCATCGCCGACTACGTCGAGAACGGCACGGAGTTCAGCGCGGGAGACGTGCCGGAGGAGGAAGTCGGCATCGAGACCCCCGACGACCGGACGCTGGTCGTGAACCTGAGCCGACCGGTGCCGTACTATTTGAGCCTCGTGGCGTTCAAGACCTACGTGCCGCTCAACCGGGCGTTCATCGAGGAGCAGGGCGGCGACTTCGCTCAGGGCGCGGACTCCATGCTCTATTGCGGTCCTTACGTGCTCACCGAGTTCAACCCGTCAAGCGGCGGCAGGTTGGAGAAGAACCCCGACTACTGGGACGCCGACAACGTGGCGTTGGAGGCGGTCAACCTCGAAGTCGTCACCGACCAGAACACCGCCCTCAACCTCTACGAGGCGGGCGAGCTGGATCTGGTCGCCCTCACCGCCGAGAACGTGACTCGTTTCGAGGACTCCCCCGAGCTTTACGAGTACACCGAGTTCGTCTCCTGGTACCTCACCTTCAATATGGTCGAGGACGAGGCGATGCAGAACGTCAACGTCAGGCGGGCGATCTCGCGGGCCGTGGACAAGGAAGCTCTGGTGGATCAAATCCTTCGCAACGGTTCCACGCCCGGAGTAGGGTTCGTGCCGCCGGGCATGGCCGGAGTCACGCCGGAGGAGCCGTTCCGTGAATTCGCCGGCGACATCGCGCCGGAATTCAACCCCGAAGAGGCCCGACGGTTCTGGGAGCAGGGCGTCGAGGATCTCGGGCAGGCTCCGACCCTGTCGCTGCTCAGTCAGGATTCCAGCACGGCTCAGGACCTCGCCACCTTCCTTCAGGCGCAGCTTCAGGAGAACCTCGGGGCGGAGGTCGAGGTTGATGCCCAGCCGTTCGAGGCTTTCCTCGACAGGATCGACCAGCAGGACTACCAGTTCACGAACCAGGGTTGGATCGCGGACTACAACGACCCGAGCAACTTCCTCGACCTCTGGCTGTCCGACGGCTCGTACAACCGCTCCGGCTACGTCAACGAGGAGTACGATCAACTCTTGCAAAGCACCACCGAGACCAACGATAACGAGGCGCGCATGGAAGCGTTCGCCGAAGCCGAGCAGATCCTCCTCGGCGACGATCCCGCGTGCAGCCCGCTGTATTTCGGTGGCGTCATCGGCCTCAAGAAGCCCTACGTCGAGCGTCCCGATCCTCCACCCTTTGGCGCGGTGGACTTCACCACCTACAGTCTCGAGGAAGAGTAAAGGTAAATCCTCCGGTTTCGGACGAAGGGACTCGAAGATTAGAGTCCCTTCGTCACCGTTTTGATGCTATGCTCCATGTTATAAGTCTGGCAATCTTGCGAACGTATGCTGTAAAATCGCGGCGTGAAGGAAAATGGGGAACCCGGAGAAACAGATCTTCTTTATGAATATTTATGCACCATTTTGTGGGAGACTTGGTAGGAGGTAAGAGACAATGTTGCGCTACATAGCGCGCAGGATCGTGGTGATGGCGATAGTGTTGTTCATCATCGTGACTTTGACCTGGGTCCTGCTGCGCTTCCTTCCCGGCACGCCGTTCAACGACGAGCGCCTGACCGAGCAGCAGTTCGCTCTGCTTCAGGCGAAATACGGCCTCGACGAACCGTACTGGAAGCAGTATTTGACGTATCTGGGGAACTTGCTTCAGGGGGACCTCGGCACCTCGTTCTCGTACAACGACCGGGAAGCCTCTCGGATCCTCATGGAGCGGTTGCCGGTCTCGGCGTTCGTCGGGCTTCAGGGAATGATCTTCGGGGTCGTCATGGGTTTAATAGTCGGCGCGACATCCGCTTTGAGGCAGAACACCATTTGGGACACGGGCGGGTCGGTCTTCGTGCTTGCCTGGATCGCCGTCCCGAGCTTCGTCCTCGCGCCCGTTTTGCAGTACGTCTTCGGGGTCTGGCTCGGATGGTTCCCGATAGCGTTCTTCGAGAGCTATCGGCACTCGGTGTTGCCGAGCCTCGCCATCGGGCTCGGCATCGCGGCCATAATCGCCAGATACACTCGCACCGAGATGCTCGAAGTCATAAACCAGGACTACGTGACGCTCGCGAAGGCCAAAGGCTTGAGCAAGTTCGCCGTCACCGTCAAGCACATCTTGAGGAATTCCATGATCCCGCTGATCACCATCATCGTCCCGCTGGCGGCGGGGCTTTTGACGGGGACTCTGGTCGTGGAGACGGTCTTCGCGGTCCCCGGCCTCGGCACGGAGTTCGTGCGCTCCATCCAGACCAACGACTACACGATGGTGATGGCGACCACGATCCTGTTCTCGGTGTTCTTCGTGGTCTGCTACCTCATACAGGACATCCTCTACGCGGTCGTCGATCCGCGCATTCGAGTCGGGAAGTAGGTGAGGGACGTGGAGACCAGACAGAGAACGACACCGACCCCGGACCTCTTCACCCCGGCGGAGAGGACCGCGGGCCAGGAAGAGCACATCGGCGGTCCGCCCATAGGATTCTGGAAGGACGCCTGGAACCGCCTGAAGAAAAACAGGCCCGCCGTCATCAGCCTGGGCATCATAGTCTTCCTGATCTTGATGACCTTCCTCGGCCCGCTCTTGACGCCGTACACGCCTTTCGGTCAGGACCTCAACCGGGCGTTCACGAGCCCCAACGGACAATTCTGGTTCGGCACGGATGAGTTCGGGCGCAGCATGTTCGACCGCGTTTGGGAGGGCACGAAGGTTTCGCTCTACATCGCCTTCCTGGCGACGGCCATAGACATAGTTTTCGGGATCTCGTATGGAGCGATTTCGGGCTTTTACGGGGGCCGGGTTGACAACGTCATGCAGCGCATCATCGAGGTCATCGTCGGCATACCGCAGCTCGTGGTCCTCATCCTCCTGATGGTGGTCTTCCAGCCGGGGATCTTCTCGATCTCCGTCTCGCTGGCGATAGTCGGCTGGACGAGCGCGGCGCGCCTCATCCGCGGACAGGTCCTCCAGCTCAAAGAGCAGGAGTTCTTCCTGGCGGCGCGCACTCTGGGGGCGAGCAACTTCCGCCTCATCGCCAGGCACCTCCTGCCGAACGTAATCTACATCTCCGTCATCACGCTGATGTTCACGGTGCCGTCGGCGATCTTCTACGAGGCGCTCCTGAGTTATATCGGGCTTGGCATCTCCGTCCCGGACGCTTCGCTCGGCGCTCTCATGGAGAACGGCGCGGACAACATGCGCTACGAGCCGTACCTCCTTCTCATCCCGGCCACCGTGCTCGCGCTCCTTCTCCTGTGCTTCAACCTGCTCGGCGACGGCCTGCGCGACGCCCTCGACCCG
>JBOHBL010000361.1:0-4057 GCA_050698295.1 Rubrobacteraceae bacterium
CTTCGAGGCTCTCAAAACCGCGAGGAGTTGGGCGAGCGCGGCGGCGATACCGGGCGTCGCCGCGCTTTTCGGGAGCGGGTTGAGCTGGTGGGTCGTCCTGCTCGTGATCGCGGGCGCGGTGGCTTTGATCTCCGTCTCCGCCGTTTTCGGTTTCCTCTCGTGGCGGGCGACTACGTACCGGGTCTCCGGCGGCGCGTTCCGCCTGCGAAGCGGCGTGTTCCAGAAGAACGAGCGGACGATCCCGCTCGAACACGTCCAGTCCGTCGATACCGTGCAGGGGTTCATCCAGCGGATACTGAACTCGACCGGGGTTTTGAACGTCGTGGAAGTCCGCATCGAAACGGCGGGGGGCGGCGCGTCCGAGACCGACGCTTTGTTGTCCGCGCTCACCCGCGAGGACGCGGACTACCTCCGTGGCGAGGTCGAGGGGGCGAGACGCGATGCGGTCGAAGAAGAGCCCGGCCCGACGGTTATCCGCAGGCTCACGGCGAGGGAGCTTCTGATCGCCGGGGCGACCAGCGGGCAGATCGGGGCGGCGGCGGCTCTGATCGGGGTGGGCTCGCAGTTCTTCGACGATTTCGTGGACGGCTTTTTGTCCGAGAATTTCGTCGAGGGGATCGTCGAGACGGTCGCGCCGTACGCTTTTCTGGCGGTGACGTTCCTGGTGATCACGGTCGGCCTCGTCGCGTGGCTGCTGGCGATCGCGGGCACGGTCATCTCTTACTCCGGCTTCACGATTTCGCGCTCGGCCGACGGGAAGTATCTGAACATAAAGCGCGGCTTCATACGGCGCACCGAGGCGACCATCCCGATATCGCGCATCCAGGCAGTCCGGATCGTGGAGGGCCTCCTCCGCCAACCCTTCGGCCTCGCGACGCTCCGCGTCGAGAGCGCGGGCTACGGAGCGGGCACCGAAGACGTCGGCGTCTCCACGACGCTCTTTCCCTTGCTGCCCAGGAGCCGGGCACGAGATTTCCTCTCCCAAACGGCTCCCGAATTCGCCGTGGACGCGAAGCTCAACCCCCTCCCGAAACGCGCCGCCCGCCGCTACGTCTTCCGTTCGACGGCGCCGTGGCTCGTCCCGATATCGGCCGTCGGAATCGTCTTGTTCACCTCGGGAATTTCCCTCTCTCTGGGCCCCGCTTCCATCGGGATTCCGGGGGCGGCTCTCCCGCTCGAAACATACTTCGCGATACCCGCCACCCTCATCCTGCTTCTGGCCGCGCTCTATGGCTGGGCGGCTTACCGCGCCGCTGGATGGGCGATGGAGGACGACTGCTTTATCTCCCGCTCCAGGACGCTGGCCCGAACCACCGCCATAGCTCCCCGAAAAAGGCTCCAGTCAAGGAGCCTCGTCCGCAGTCCCTTCCAGCGCCGCGCCCGCCTCGCCACCCTCCAGACGAGGGTGGCCTCCGGCTCCGGCGGAACCACCTTCGAAGTGGTGGACCTCGAATCCTCCTCCGCCGGAGAGCTCATCGAACGTCTCGACCCGAAAAAGCAGGGAGTGGGGAGTAGGGAGTAGGAACGTTCTCGACTTCCTCTTCTTCGACACCCCCGCCTTCCCGCCCGACAAACTCTGGGCGGATTCGAAAAGAGACTTCGATGGCGAGAGTGTCGCCTTCGTCTTTCCCCTACTCCCCACTCCCTATCTCCCTGTATTTAGTGGCAACTTCCCGTGCCGGAGTCGGTGAAGGTCTTTCCCGCGACGGGGAGGAATTCCCAGCGGTACGAGGCGTTTCTGAGGGTGAGCTTGATGACGCCGAAGGTTTTGTCGTTTCGGACGACGCTGTTCTTGGGGCGGGGTTGGAAGGGGCGGAGGGGCTCCGCGCCTCCGGTCCCGACGACGAACTGCCGGATGCCTCTGTTGGAGTCCCTCTTTCCGTTGGGTCTTTGGGGGGCGAAACGCTCGTAGCTGTGGGCGTGGGCGCTGAGGATCACATCCGCTCGTTCTCTGTAGAGGACGTTCCAGAACGGCCTGACCTTCGGGGAGGCGGAGTTGCTGGAGAAGAGCGGGTGGTGGAACATCGCCACCGTGCACCGGACCGGGTTGTTGGCGAGCGTCTTTTTGAGCCACCGGCCCTGCGGGGATTTCGGCCCGCAGCTAACGACCTCGCAGTTGCTGTTGAGAACCACGACGAGCCAGCCTCCCCTCTTGTAGGAGTAGTAGCCGCGCCCCGCTCTTCCGGCCTTCGCGCCGAAATATTTGTAGTACGGCCTGGCGCCCGGAGTGAGATACTCGTGGTTGCCGACCGCCGGACGGGTGCGCTTCTTGAACTTCCCCCAGGAAGGGTCGTAGCAATCTCTGAACTCCCTCGCCGCGCCGCTGCCCTGCACATTGTCCCCGAGGGTGAAGACGAGGCCGGGAGTTTTTCCAACCAGCCTCGCCGTCGCCTCGTCGCCGTTCGAGTCGCATTTGGCGATGTCTCCCGCTCCGACGAGCGTCACCGGCCTCGCCTTCTGGCCGAAGACCGGCATCGCCGTCAAAAGCGCGGCGACGCAGGCGAAAAGGACGCATCCCGCATATCTCCAAGTTTGTGTGATTCTCCCTTGCATCTCTCCCCCCGTTCTAGCGTCGGAACCGATTTAATGGTCGTTTTGCGAAAGCAAGGACATTATGATGCCGACGCGACGCCCCGCGCATCACTCAATTTGCGTATTTTTGGACGTTTCTTTCTGGAAGCTGCGCTTCGCCACGCCGAGGAAGGATCGGAGGACGGCGCTCTGGGCCTCTCGCCGCCAGACGACGCCGAGTTCCACCGTCGGCGAAAGCCCGCTCACCGACCTGTAGGCGACGCCCCGCCTGCGGAGGTTTCGCAGGGATGCGGGCACGAGCGCCACTCCTATGCCGCCCGCCACGAGCCCGACGATGGTCTGCATGAGCCACACGTCTTTTTGCACGGCCTCCGGAGAGAAGCCCGCCCGCCGGCACGCTTCCGTTACCTGGCCGTGCAGACCGGGCATCATCGCGTAGCGGGCCGGGAGTATGAAGGGTTCTTCGGAGAGCTTCCGCAAGTCCACCTTCTCTTCGGCGGCGAGGGGGTGGGTCTCGGGCAGGGCGAGGACGAGAGGCTCGCGCAGGACGCACTCCACTTCGAGCGCCGGGTCTTCGAGGGGGAGGTAGAGAAGACCCGCGTCTATCTGCTTGTCGTGGAGTCTTTGCACGATGAGGTCCGGCTTCATTTCGCGCAGGAACAGCTCGACCTCCGGATACCGGTCCCGGAAGTCGTTGAGTATCGGCGGAAGCGCCTCATCCGAGGCCGAAGGCACGAAACCCAACGTGAGCCTTCCGACTTCGCCGTGACCGACGCGCCGCACGAGGCGAGTCGTCTGGTCCATCTGGACGAATAGCCTGCGCGCCTCCTCCAGCAATAACTCCCCGGCCTCAGTCACCCGGACGCCCCGGCTCGTCCTCTCGAAAAGCATGACGCCGAGTTCCTTCTCCAACTGCTTGATCTGATTCGATAGAGGAGGCTGCGACATGTGCAGCTTCTTCGCCGCCCGATTGAAGCTCGCCTCCTCCGCCACCGCCACGAAATACCGCAAACGCCGCATGTCCATAAAACCAATATAGCAAAACCATATAGCCGGCGCGCCAATTTAGTATTGGACATATAGGGGTGAGGTGGTGAGAATGTGGCGAGTAAGCTGGGAAAGGAGAAAGAGGCAATGGAAAGAGTTGGCGGCGAGGAGGTTGGGCGGGAGACCTCAATCCGGAAGGTCGCTCTCGCGAGCTTCATCGGCTCGACGGTCGAGTGGTACGACTTCTTCATCTACGGGACGGCCACCGCGCTGGTGTTCGGCCAGTTGTTCTTCCCGAGCGCGAACCCGCTCGCGAGTACTCTGGCGGCGTTCGCGACGTTCGGGGTTGGGTTCCTCTTCAGGCCGTTGGGAGGCGCGTTCTTCGGGCATTTCGGGGACAGGATCGGGCGCAAGGCCATGCTCGTCGTCACGCTGCTCGTGATGGGAACCGCGACCGTCCTCATCGGGTGCCTGCCCACCTACGACTCGATAGGCGTGCTCGCGCCCGTCATGCTCGTGGTGCTGCGGGCCATACAGG
>JBOHBL010000362.1:0-1278 GCA_050698295.1 Rubrobacteraceae bacterium
GGAATCAACCCCGACCACCACGCCGTCCGGCCCAACCAAATCCGCCGCCAAAAGAGCCACATCCCCCGCCCCGCACCCCACATCCAAAACCTTCATCCCCGCCGAGATCCCCGCCTCCTCGAAGAGCCGGCGGGTGGAAGGGTCGTAAAGCAAGGATTGTTTTTGGAGGCGCGCCGTCTCCTCCGCGGAGCGACCCATCACGTACTCGGGCGCAGTCCGGTTCCTCTCGCTCATGCTCCTCGTTCCCTTTCGACATAATTCATCGGCCGCTCAGCCCGCGCCCATGTCCGGCGCAATGCCCGCGCGAACCGATCCGGCTCCGATGTTTGCGCCACAGCGAGATGATGAAGCCCTTCGTAAACTTCCACTTCGAGGTTCGGGAGCGCGCGCTTCATCCTCTCCACCTCGCGGAAGAAGGCGGGATGGCTCGAAGTGCCGAGCGCGAGATATACCGGGTTTCGGAAGGCGCGGAGGAGATCCGGGTCGAGGTCGAGCGTCCGCAAACCTCGATGCAAATCCGCCATGCCGACGGCGCGCACCATCATCCACGGCGGCGGAGGGCCGTCGGGACGTGGCGGCGGCTCCACTCCGGCACCGAGGGTGAGCCGGGGGAAACGCCCCATCCGCTCCATCGGCGAGAGCGACATCATCTCGTCGGCCTCTTTCCACCACGCCTCGTCCTCGGAAGTCCATCCCTCGCTCGTCGTGCGGGGCGGCTCGACGAGCGCGAGGCTCGCGGCCCGCTCCGGATACTTCGCGGCGAACACGAGCGAAGAGACCGCCCCGGCGGAGACTCCGACGAGGTGGACGCTCTCCTCCCCCGCCTCGTCGGCGAGGCGCTTTATGCCCTCGACCTCCGTGTCGAGAGAATATCCGGACGGCGCGCCTTCCTCCGAGAAAACTTCGAGGTCTTTGAGACGCGCCCGGACTTCGCCCCCGACCACGGCGAGGAGCGGCGCATAAAGCATTTCGGCGGGCGTGATCGCCCCCACGAACACGACGAACGGACGATCACCGTCGGCTCGCCCGTCTCCTTCGGTTTCCGTTCGCATGGCGTTTCCTCCTTCGTGGTCAATGGACATCATACCGCCTCGGGAGCCGGGGTTTCCGGGACGAGCGTCGCGGCGGGTTTCCGGTGCCGGGCGAGCATGGAGCGGAGTACCCGGTGCGCGATCTTCGCCCGGAAAAGCGTCTCGGGCGGGGCGAGAAGCCCGGTCACGAAGACGAGCGCGCGACACACCTCCTCGTCGCGGGTGGCCGCTCTTTGGAGATGCCCGA